>CAZMBH010000006.1:4456-32041 GCA_964564535.1 uncultured Gammaproteobacteria bacterium | reverse complement strand
GTTTGGGGCCCACGTATTACCGACGCTTCTGGCACGCAGTTAGCGGCCCCTTTCTTATAGAGTACCGTCAGTCCCGCCATAGGCGGGATTTCTTCCTCTATCACAGTAGTTTACGCTCGTTAGAGCTTATTCCTACACGCGGTGTCGCGCGGTCAGACTTTCGTCCATTGCCGACTATTCCTGATTGCTGCCTCCCGTAGGAGTGGGGGCCGTGTCTCAGTCCCCCTCTGGCTGACCACCTTCTCAGGCCAGCTACTCGTCGTAGACTTGGTAGGCCGTTACCCCACCAACTATCTGATAAGCCACAGGTCCATCTCTTTTCGAGAAGTTAATCCCTTTAAAAAATACCTTGCGGTATTCATACCATGAAGTATTATCCCACCTTTCGATGGGCTATCCTTCAAAAAGAGGTAAGTCCCTATGTGTTACTCAGCCGTCCGCCACTACCTTCTGCCTTGCGGCAAAAAGACGTTCGACTTGCATATCTCAGGCACACCGCCAACATTCATCCTGAGCCAGGATCAAACTCTTAAAAAAATCCCTACAAACGCACAACGCATCTGTAGCGGATGATCCTAACCCGATTATTGAAAACTAAAAAAAATTAAATTGGCAAAGAAAAACAACAATATGTCAAAGAGCTTCCTGAACAAATTCAGTGAGTTTTAATTCTATAAAAAATATTAGTGAAAAGCAACCGCTAATTTAGGAGATCAAGATCTTTGAAAACGCTTCTTCATTAGCCGTTAATTTCATCAAACCGTAGATTGTTGAGTATTCGTATTTGTCGTTGCAGTAAACTTTTATTTTGAGTTCATCTTCAAAAAACTTATTAATACCTTCAATACGGGACAATCCTCCGGTCAAAATAACTCCCTTTTGCATGACCTCATCGACAACTTCCGGTGGAGAACTTTCTATGAGCTCTTTAATACCGTCGATAATTTGGTTAAAATTGACCCTCAACGCTTCATTTATATCAGAACTTTTTATTTTTACTGATTTTGGCAAACCATTTTCAAGTGACTTACCCCTAGTTACAACTATTTTTTCTTCATTTTTAAAATTTAAGATATCTATTTTTAGATGTTCGCAAGTTGCTTCGCCAAGTATTATTCCGTATTTTAAATAGACATAGTTATAAATTACTTTATTCATTTGATCTCCAGCATTTTTTAAAGTTTTCTGAGATAGTATTCCGGATGAGCCAACAATTGAAAGTTCAATTAGTCCTCCACCTAAATCGGCTATCAGAGTTGGCTGGTGGGAAAGAACATTTATATCAGCGCCTGCAGCGGTAGCCAAAGGCTTTTCAACCATAAAAACTTGAGACATGCCAATCTTTAACAACGCTTCCTTGACTGCTTTTTGTTCAATTTCCGTAGCAATTGTTGGAACGGTTGCTATTCCAACCATCATCGGCTTAATTGTTTTGTTTTTTGAATATAGATAAACGGATCTTTCCAAAAATTTTTGTAGTAAAAACACTTCAGCATCAAAGTCTGAAATAACTCCGCTGACAATCGGTCTAATAACTTTGATAAAATCAGGAGTTTTTCCTAAAATAGTTTTTGCTTCAGTACCGGTGAATGAGTAATCTTTAATTCGTGTGTTATATCCTAAAAAGGTGGGTTCCCGTAAAATTACTCCTTTATCTTTGATAGCGATTTTGGTTATAGAAGTGCCTAAATCAAAATAAATTTCCAAATTGGCAAAAAACGGCAGCTTGATTTTTTTAAAAATTTCAGTTAGATTAAGCATAATGATTGATCAAACTATTCTTTTTCTTTATAACGCTCTTTTCTTTATCGCCCCGTTAATAATGGCTAAATCAACTTCGGAATTATTTGAATTCAACAAAATTCTTTTTATTTATGTTACGACAATTTTAATATCTTTTTTCTGGTTTCTGAAAATGATCGTTAATAAGAAAATTATACTGAAAAAAACACCTTTAGACATCCCGATTTTAATATTCTTGTTCTCACAGATAATTTCAACAGCAACATCGATTGACGTTCACACTTCAATTTTTGGTTATTATGGGCGTTTTAACGGCGGATTACTTTCAATTATTTGTTATGTTTTACTCTACTACGGTTTAGTTTCTAATATCATCGACCTAAAAAAAATATTAAAAACGATCATGATGTCTTCATTATTCGTGATCCTTTGGGCAATTCCGGGACACTTCGGTCATGACTTAACCTGTCTTTTATTTACCGGACAATATAATAATTCCTGTTGGGATAATACAACGTTAGCTTTTCGTCCGGAACTAAGGGCATTTTCCACATTAGGTCAGCCAAACTGGCTCGGGGCCTATTTAGCTGTTGCTTTTTTTATTGGTATTTATTATTTAATAAAAAATAAGTCTAATACTAAATACTTAATACTAAATACTTCATACTTGTTTTTAAATTTCTCCATGATCCTGATGTCTCGCTCCCGCTCGGCCATTGGTGCCGTTATCGTCGGATTAATTTTATTTATAAGTTACCACTTTTTCTATATTAAAACAAGCTTTAAAAAAATTCTAATTATTTTATTAATTGTAATTTTGTTCCCAATTATCTTGTTCAAAACAGGCGAAAATGGAATTGATAAATACCTGAAATTTCCAATCACCAATTTCCAATCTCCAAACAAGTTACCAATTTCCAATAACCAATCACCAATATCTTCCTCAAACGTCACAGAGTCATTTGATATCCGTAAAATCGTTTGGGAGGGAGCTTGGGAATTAGCATTAAAATATCCTATATTTGGAACCGGGGTTGAAACATTTGCTTATAGTTACAACCTTGTTCGACCTGTTGAGCACAACTTAACTAGTGAATGGGACTATGTGTACAATAAAGCGCATAATGAATATTTGAACTACCTTGCAACGACGGGATTTATCGGGCTAATTAGTTATCTTCTTTTAATATTTAGTTTTGTTACATTTTCGATAGTTACTATTGTCATTCCCGCGAAGGCGGGAATCCAGAACAAAAAGCACTGGATCCCCTTCTTCAAGGGGATGACAAAACGAAACAACAATATAACAATCGAACAATTTAACAATGAGACGTTGCTTGTAGTTTGTTTGCTTATTGGTTATCTTACGATCTTAATCACCAATTTCTTCGGTTTTTCTACGACTACAATTCAGTTATTTTTTTATTTAATTCCGGCTTTTATTTTTTTGACAACTGATTCAACTGACTCGACTGATTTAGTTAAAGGGTCGACACAGAGGTCGACCCCTACATCGTTTAATAAATTGCAAATATTTTTTATCTTTTTACTCTTTTCATCAATTATTTACCTCTTATTCTCTACCGTTGTTTACTACATGGCTGACGTCAACTATTCTTTGGGGACAAAATATGCAAAGATCGACGATCAGCAAAAAGCTGCTGCTTATCTGGAAAAAGCTATACAACTCCGGAAAGAACCGGTCTATGAAGACAGATTTTCTTCAACCCTAGCTTATCTATCTGCGCTAGCCACACTGCAAAATCAAAAAGATGTTGGTAAACAGATTGCCGTAATGTCAGATTCTTACAATCGGAATTTGGTAAAAAAATATCCAAAAAATGTGTTTTACTGGAAAACATGGGCTAAAAATATGTTCTATTTCTACCAGATAACAAATGATGAAAACGAGATATTAGAAGGAGTTCAGGCTTTAAAGCACGCCCGTGAATTATATCCGACTGACCCGAAGATATCGTATTCATTAGCTCTTTACTACACTACACTTTACGACTCGTCAAAAGATTTTTCACAAAAACAAAATTGGAAAGATCTATCTCTTAAGGAGATTGATAAAACAATAGAACTGAAATCAAATTTTCGCGAAGCTTATCTGTTTAAGGGGCAGCTGTTAAAAAAATACGGACAAACTAACGAAGCTAGAAGCGTTTTTGAATATATATTAAAAAACTTTAATGAGAATGATCCTGATGTCCTTAAAGAACTTCAATAATTTATGGGCTTATATTTGAGCTAGAAATGCCAAGGATGCACTTAACGTCGTCTGTATCTGTCGGGTTTCTGCAGTCTCCACAGGTCAGATTTGATCCTGTTGATTCATAAGGTAATATTTGTAGATTATTTTCTAGGCAAGCAAATAATTTGTAATCAGTCCCGTCGGTTGATAAGTATTCATAAACTTTTACTGAAATAGGATCATTTGGTAATTTTTGCATATATATTTTTTCAGTACCACACGAAGCTGCAATTTTTGTTTCGCACAATTGGTATCCTGAAGTAGCGAAAATGTTAAATAAGGGATAAGTCCTTTTATCCTCATAATACATCTCCAGTGCCCGTTGGATCTGTTCCAGATCCCCTTTACGTTTGGCGTCTCTGCCTTTTTTAAGTGAGGTAAAAAAATTACCGGTGATCAAGGCAGCTAAAACACCCAGAATCATAATAACAATGAGAAGCTCTATGAGAGTAAATCCTTTTCTGTTCATAGGCTAAATATACAGAGTTTCAAATTCTAATTCAAATCTATATAGGGTCCGACCCTCCTGGAGGGTCGGACCCTCACGAAGTAAACAAAAAAAGGGTGGATTTCTCCACCCTTTTTTTAATTAAAGGTTACTCAGTTTATACACCAAAGACAACTATTTGGATTCGTATTGTTAGGAACTAAACATCCTGTTAAACCTGTAGTTGGACTAAACTTAGTATTTGGATCAACAATAAAAGACTTAGCTAAAGGTTGAAAACAAACCTCAACTTTAGCGGTAGAATTATCACCGAAAACTATTAACTTCTCCAATACTCCATCCGTAGCCAAGGCTGAAAAATCAGTCTTTAATTCTCCTGTTGCAACGATATTTTCAATTACGGTGGGTTTTAATTTCAAACCTGTATTTGATCCACCTGTGGTAAATCCATCAACAGCACAAGCTGCCGCTGTGGTACACCAAGGCATGATATTCTTAATCGCATAATATCTAACAATAGCACCATGAAGTTCAGATGCCGTGTTTCTAACTCCAGTGTCCGTTCCCTTCTTTAACTGTTCAAACGGATCAAGAGCAGCCAAGAGTCCAACTGCTAACGCACCAAGAAGAGCGATCACGATCAAAAGTTCGATTAGTGTGAAACCTTTTGTAAATTTTTTCATATAAATTCAATATAATATATTTCCTTTCCGTTTGTCAATAGGCAATTGTTATGATATTATTATTTTGTTATTTGTTATTTAATATTTGACATATGGCTCCCCTACCAAAATCAAAACGATCGACTGCTCGAAAAGGAAGAAGTTTAGCTTCAAAAGTTAGAGCGTTCTCCAAGTTAGTTAAGTGTTTGAACTGTGGAAAAACTAAATTACCGCATAAAACCTGTAAATATTGTAAAAAATAACAATGGACCCACGACATGAACTTCGGGTGAAGATTGTTCAACAGCTTTTTGCCCTCAGTTTTTCAAAGGGAAAAGTTAGTGTGATTGATAAAAAAACAAAGGAAGTAATAAGTAATATTGTGAAAATAAATGATTTTATTAAAAAGTTCGCTCCTAAATATCCATTAGATAAAATCTCTAAGGTCGACCTGGCAATTCTTCAACTGGCAATATATGAGCTAAATTTTGAAAAAAAGACTCCCCCGAAAGTAGTTATTGATGAGGCGATTGAACTATCTAAGGAGCTAGGAAGCGAAAAAACTTTTGGTTTTGTCAATGCCGTGTTAGGTAAGGTATATAATAAAGAATAATTATGGAAAATAAATATATAGATTTAGAGAAAACGATAAATATAAAATTTAAGGATAGAAATCTCCTCGAGAATGTTTTCATTCACCGTTCATATTTAAACGAACATAAAAAATCGCTTTTTCAATCAAATGAAAGGTTGGAGTTTTTAGGTGACAGCGTTTTATCTCTTATAACTTCGGTTTATCTGTTTAAGCACTATCCTGAGCTTAAGGAGGGTGATTATACGGAGATAAAATCAGCTATAGTAAAAATGGATAGCTTAGCCGAAGCATCAAAAAAAATTGAATTAAATAAGTATTTGCTACTTTCAAAGGGCGAAGAAAAAGGAGCTGGAAGAGCAAATAATAATATATTAGCAGATTGTTTTGAAGCCCTTATAGCCGGTATATTTTTAGATAAAAACTTTGAGGCGGCATACAAATTTGTTGTCGACTTTCTTTTTAAAGATAAACTTGATTATTTATTAAAAAACAACCTTTATCTTTCTTCCAAAAGTAAGCTGCAAGAGGTTATCCAGAGAAAATACAAAAAAACACCGATATATAAGGTTCTTGAGGAAAAAGGGCCGGAGCATAAAAGAATATTTAGAATAGGAGCTTATTTTAATAATAAATTGCTTGGTGTTGGAATTGCCCCCTCAAAGAAGGAAGCCGAAGAAAATGCAGCTAAAGAAGCTTTTGCAAAAGTTGGTACGATATGATATTATTTTTACATGGCTGTTGCACTTAAACTATATCGTCAAGGAAAAAAAGGAAGTCCGTCTTACCGGATAGTTGCCGTTAATAAACACTATAAAGCTGATGGAAAGTATATAGAAGAGGTTGGGTTTTACGATCCAATTGCCAATCCGGTCGTTTTTACATTAAAAAAAGAACGTTTTGATTATTGGATGAAGGTAGGCGCTCAGGTCTCTGAAGGACTACGTAAATTACTAAAACATAACAAATTGGTCAAATAAGTCTAATTTAGTCTTATAAGACTAATTAGAATGGATTGCCCTTTCTAGGATAATTGTAATTCGCTTCGCCTGTAGCTATGTTAGGTTCAAAAACAAAGTTTACCTTGCTTTTAAGAGTTTCTAATTCTTTAAATATCTTTTCATCGGGTTCAATCTCTAAATTTTGGCTAGAAGAAACATTCTTTGTATAAAAAGTTAAATCGATCTTTATGGTTCCAAAAAAATTTGGGTCAAGCTGAATTTTATCAGAAGTTATCAATCGGCCACCGCCAAAATTATAATTTTTTAAGAAATCTATAAAAGTTTGACTGTCACCTGTCCCTGAAACATTTAGTTTTAACTTATCAGCTGTTGAAGTTCCAACTGAAACTGTATATGAAGTAATAATAAAATTGGATTTTTGTGACAGTTTTTCAAGTGCATAAACAATGGAAAAATAGTCTTCAACATTTGGAATTAATTTATTCAAAAAATCCAGATCTTCATCAAGTTTTAAGGATGATGGTACAGAAGTATTCATTAGGGTGACCTTATTTTTTAACAGATTCAATTCTGTTTTTAAACCGGCTATTTTCTTTTCGTAATTTGAATTGTTTGTTAGACCTATATTGATGGTAACAACGATTAATGCAAATATAAAAATATTTCCGAAAAGATAGAAGAAGTTTTCCTTTAGCAATCTTCGTAAAAATGGTTTAATTTTTAGCTTCATAGTTCTAGTTTAATAGGGGCAAATTTGCCGCTAAAACTTAATTCATAACTTTCGTTTTTTTCCTCGTTTCCAATGACAACAAAGTTTTTTAAAGATATATTTTCAAAATTATTAATAAATTCCTTTGATTCGGCAAATTTCAAAAAATCCATAAGTTTTTCAAAATTGGAAAAAATTACCGTAAAAGAAGCTTCCCTATCTTTATTAACCTCGAATGATTTTAAACTAGCCGTTTGACTGCTATTTTTTAAGGCGTCGGAAAGAAGTTGATAATAAGGAGTTGAAGAAGCATCATCTTTTAAGAAAGTTTTCAGATCAAGATATTTTTTTTGAATATAGTTGATCTTTGCTTCATCCGGACGTCTCTCAGTTAACAGTTGCAAATAGGTTTTTTTTTGCAAATTCATCTGCTCAAATGTATTGAATTTTTTTCTTATTGTTAAATAGAAAAAAATAAAAATTATAAACAGGAAAAGGGTAAAAATTGCAGTTGACAACTTTAAGCGTTCAAAAAAATTTTCGTATTTTTGATAATCTTCCCGGTTAACAAGAAGGTTGATTCTGGTTTTTTTCATAGTTCGAGATATTATCTGAAATTTCCACCTAAAGCGGGAATAAAAATAGGCAATTCATTTTTATAAGTATCAACTAACTGGGATTTTCCGATCATGAAATATGGATTTAATATTTCTACCGGGAACTTTATCTCGTCGCTTAAGCTTGTAACCAGAGATGGAAACAAAAAAATTTTATTAGAAAATAAGATCGCTGCCGGGTTATATTTAGCTGCAAAAATTTTTAATTCGTTAGAAAGCTCCTTAACCAATGGTTGGACAATTGTATTGACAGGATAAGAAGAGGGATTTTTTTTGTCGAAAGTTTTAAGAATTTCCTCAGCTTTTTTAATATCGGTGTCCGTATTGACCTGGGTTTCTTTTAAAAATAATTGATATCCAATTGAGAGGTGGTGAGTTTCTTTGACAATTAATTTTTCAGGAGAGAAATAAACTAATGAAGTTGAATTTGCATCAAAATTAGCAAGAACAATACCGCGGTTATTATCAATCTTAAATTGTTCAAGAATTTGTTTGTTAAAAGTACTTACAAAACGGCTGTTGCTGCTTAATTCATTTTCAATTGATTCCGGATTGAGCCCCGCCAATTCAACTGTGGTTTGAATTTTTTCGACAATTTTTTTAGGAACTGCAACGATCAAAAGAAGCACCTTTTTTTCCGTTAAATTTTCATCTATTACCTCGATATCAATATTGGTTTCTTCTATCGGCATCGGAATAAACTGGTCCGCCTGATATTTAATTGCTGAAATTAATTCCTTTTCGTTTAGCAACGGCATGGAAACAACCTGGCAATAAGTAAATGCGTCAGGAATGATCAAATTAACGTTTTTTTTAGTGATGTTTAGCGTCTGGACAAGTTTTTTTATTTGCGCCACTTCGTCATCAATAACTTTTTCAAGATTGCTGGTATAAAATAAGTCAGGCGTTTCGATCTTACCTAGAGCGCTAACATTTACGGTATCGCCAACCTTTTCGGCGTCAACTAATTTGGTAAATTTTTCATCGATGTCCAAACAGAAAGATTTATCAGCCATAGTTTCAATATAAAGTATTCAGCATAAAGTATCAATAGTTCCTCAACTTTATTCTTGACTGATAATGGAGAGAGGCGATTTCTTCCGGACGGGTAGAGGTACAATCTGGTAGTCCGGTATCGTAACAAACATCAAAACTAAATTGAACAGACTGAGCAGAATAAACTGTGCTTCTGGTGCAGCTTATAGAAAAAGCTGAAATAAAAATTTTTGACGAGTTCAGATTAATTGAGGGATTCTCTAAGTTGGCAGATTCAGACGCAAGGGTATTTCCGGTAAACTGATAGCCGAACCAATTTTTGTTTTTGTCAAGAAAATATAAACTTGTAGAAGGATTAGAAAAACTAAGAGCTTCCGTGCATATTTCGGTTGAATCGTTTACGGGTTCTCCACTGTGGATTGAAATGGCGCTGTCTTTAATAGTATTTTCTATAACACTGCTAATATAGTCTCCTTCTCTTTTGATTTCACTTAAACGGTTAATTTTTAATTGCTGGCGCATTAGAGTCAAAATAATGGCAAACAAAACTGGCAAGGTGATACCGATGACTGCAATAACAACGATTGTTTCAATTAAAGTAAACCCCACTTCGCTAAAGCTTCGCGGGGCAAGGCCTTTTTTCATAGATATTAAAATTATTCTAATAGTTTGAACACAGATTTGATTTGTACATTCTTAATGTTAGTTCCCTCTTTCCATGCTACAGTAATTGTTGCATCAACTTGATCAACCGGGCTACCTGAATTTTTAATTAATAAATTTCTTAAAAAAAATGGCGGACTGCCTAAAGAGTAAGATACGCCGCAGTCCCCTAATGTGTTCCAATCGTCTTCCAAACTATTTAAACAGTATGTTGTTCCGGTTCCGCTAGTGTCACGGAGAATAAAAGTTGACCAATCAGTTTCCTTTTCATCTTTAACCCATTCAATGCCTTCCTCAGCAAATCTCGTAGCCAAAATTTTATGTTCTTGAATTTTCATGGCTTGAAGGTTAAAGGTGGTTACTGACATTGCGGCGGTAAAAAATAATCCTAAAACCGTTATGAAGACAAGAACTTCAACCAGTGAAAATGATTTTTTCATAGGATATTAACAGTCAGTTAAAGTTTCGTTCAATTCAATAATTCCAATTGGCGAAATAGTGATGTCTAAGCACTTGTTTATTACGGTATTTTTTAAAGTGATTGAGGTAAAAGTTCTGTTAAATACTTTCATAAGGGGTGTAAAGATCAAGCTGTTTGGAATAGCAACCGGATCGGTAATAACTACTTTCGAGTCTAAATCATAAGAATTTAGAACAGTTGAACAGCTAGCATTACAACAATATCTGAGATCATAGTTACTATTGGTATTTAATATAAACTGATACCCGGTAAAATTTGTGCAAAAAGTTGGTGGAGTTGGAGCAACATTAATTGTGGGAACGAGGTCTGAAGTAACCGCTTTTTTCTTTGCCAGTTCCATAACGTCTATAAGTTTTTTGGCTTCGTTTTTTAATTTTAATTGTTGTGTTTGCTGATTATATTGGGCTAGAATAGTACCCGAGAACGTAAGAATAATTGCCGAAACAACAAGAAGCTCTATTATTGTAAAGGCTTTATTTTTGTCCATAAGGTCCAACACAATAATTACAGTTGCCTACGGTACAACTGATGGTTTCAGGGCAAGTGCTAGCTGTTGTCTCCAAATAGGCACCAAGAGTGTAATTGGAGGCCGATCCAGAGTAATAATAAGTGTAGGTTGGGTTTTTTGGATCGGCAGGAACAGATTGTATATAAACAACAGGGCTTGTTAACTCCGATAAACCTGTTGTTGGATAGTCGTTTGTGGTTGAATTTGATCTAAACATTTCTAAAGCTGCTCTTACCTGTTCAAGGTCAGATTTTCTTTTAGCGTCCCGGGACTGTTTTAAAAAGGTAGAATACGAAACAACAGCTACTGCAGTGAGAAGAACAATAATTGTTGTAACAATCAAAATTTCAATTAATGTGTAGGCTTTTTTCATAAAGTTATTGCTGATTGCTAACTGTAAAAGTTGTTGATGTTTCCAAATCACCAGTGATACTATAATCCTGTGTATAAGAATAAATATAGGTATCAGTATTAAGAGGGTCCTTTATTGAAAAGGTAATCGCGTCGTTAGGAGCAGGACAAGTTGCACTAACTGTTCCAGAACCATCATCTGTAATTACAGGGTAGGCAAAACTATTTACAGAGTAACATTGTTCCATCACCTGTTGAGCTGCCTTCAAATCGCCCTGTCTTTTAGCGTCACGGGCCTTTTTTTGAACAGTTGAATAAGAAGCGAAACCGATGGTCACCAAAATTGCAATTATACCTATAACAACTAGCATCTCCAGTAATGTAAAACCTTTTTTAATTTTCATAATTTTTTTAAAATTGTCATTCCCGCGAAGGCGGGAATCCATCATCCTCTCCTACGAGGGGATGACAAACAAAAAATAACTTTTAACTATGGTTGATTAACAATATAACACTTATTTGACGTGCAAGCGTATCCGGAAATTGTTAAAAAATCAGATGGACAAGCTACACTGTCAGGATCAGCAATGTTTTCTAAACAGGCTGCTAAAGTGTAATCTAATCCACTAACAGAATAATAATAATTTCCCGGTGCTGTCTTATTTGGGTCATACGGAAATTTATTCATATAAATATTTCCAGTACATCCAGCAACGCTAGACCAACAATCGCCTGCGGTTGGTAAATCGGTCGGAAAAGAGGAGTCCGTTTGATCTTGCTTAAAGAGTTCAAAAGCTTTCTGTATCTGTCTTAAATCTGATTTCCGCTGTGAATCACGGGCCCGTTCTCTGGCGGCCATAAAGTTAGGCAAAAACAACGCGGATAGACTGCCAATGATAGCAATGACGACCAATAATTCAATTAACGTAAATGATTTTCGCATATAATAGTTTATCAAGTTTCAAGTTTATAAAGTTATAAAGAAAAACTATCTTATTCTTGATAAACTTGACAAACTTTATAACTTGATGAACTTAGTTCATCTTATATTGTTTCCAAATAAATATCAATGCCTGATCAACCGTTAATTGAGGGTTTAAATTATTACTATCTAAAAGGCTACTAAGCCGTAAGATTTCTTTAATAATCGACGGACATTTTGTATCAGATCCCAATTTCTTTCTAAAAAAAATAATTAATTGCAAAAGAATGTTTTTTGCCGATTCTTTGTCTACAATTTTAAATGACGAAAGGGGTATCTTTGTTGTGGTGTGATTTATCACACCTAAAATTTCTGGAGCAATAAATTGCTCCACTACATCTTTTGATTGATTTTGAATTAATTTAATAATTTTAACCCGGGAAAGAATGGTCGGCAATAATCTATTTTTATTGTCGGTACTTAATATGAATTGAACATTGGTTGGAGGCTCTTCTAGTAATTTTAAAAAAGAATTTTGGGCAGGAATTGAAGACAAATGAAAGTCAGGAAAATAATATAGGCGGGTTTTTGGGTTAAAAATCTTAGTTTCCTTAGTGATGTTTTTAATATCATCAATAGAATATTCTTTGGTAGAAGGGGTAATTTCAAAAAACAAGGAACCTTTTTTAAGTTTATTTACGTAGTTATTAATAATAATTTTGTCATTAGAAATAAGAAGTAAGGGGATCATATATACCTTGAATTTTATCACAGAAATAATATATAGTTAAATTAATGAACATAACTCCAAAAGAATTACTTGGCCAGCTGGTCAAAAATTCACAGATCACAGAAAAAGAAGCTCAACAGTTTGAGGTAGCCAGTTTACAAAAGAACCTTTTTATTATCGATTACCTATATCAATTTACCCAGATCCCAAGAATAGAAATAATCAAAGCCCGCTCGGTAATTGAAATGGTTCCTTTTGTTGATCTTGAAAAAATTCCAATTGATTCCCAGGCCGTTGGTTTAATTTCGGAATCCATTACCCGTAGGTATCAAATAATTCCATATCGTTTTGATCCCAAAGAGTCAGCAATTTATATAGGAACTGAGGAGCCATCAAATACCTCTATAGTTGATTTCCTCGAAAAAAAGACCGGGAAAAAAATCATTTTGACTTTGGCTGATAAAGAACAGATTATTAAGATGTTGGATCTTTCATATAGTCAGGGTTTATCACCGGAAGTTCGGGATGCCTTAAAGGAATACACGCCTGAACAAGATAGTGAGGTTCAAATAAATAACGTTCAGTTGCAACAAGCCCCAATTGCCAAAATTGTTTCCACCATATTGGATTTTTCCGTTAAAGGACGGGCATCGGATATCCACATAGAACCGGAAGAAACCCGGACTAAGGTTCGTTATCGGATTGATGGAATTCTTCAGGAAAAATTATCGCTGCCTAAAACAATTCATGAAGCCTTGGTTTCAAGGATCAAAATTCTTTCGGAAATGAAGATTGATGAAAAAAGAATTCCTCAAGACGGACGTTTTACATTTAAATCTAAAAATGATGAAGTCGATCTCCGTGTCTCTACCCTACCTACGGTTTTTGGAGAAAAAGTTGTAATGAGACTTCTAAAAAAAACTGGAGGAATACCAAGTCTTGCTGACTTAGGTTTTGGCGGCCCACAGTTAAAAGAGCTTGAAGAGGCGATCGCCAAACCTTACGGAATTGTTTTAATCACCGGTCCAACCGGTAGCGGTAAAACAACGACACTTTATTCAATTCTTTCCAGATTAAATAAGCCGACGGTTAACATAGTTACACTAGAAGACCCGGTAGAATATCAAATAGCAGGAATCAATCAGGTGCAGATTAATGTTCAAGCTGGTTTGACATTCGCGACCGGGTTAAGGGCATTTTTGCGTCAGGATCCCAATATTATTCTTGTTGGTGAAGTGAGAGATAAGGAGACGACTCAGCTGGCAATTCAAGCCGCATTAACAGGCCATTTGGTTTTTTCAACTTTACATACCAACAATGCGGCAACTGCTATTCCAAGACTGATTGATCTTGGAGCAGAGTCGTTTTTAATTGCTTCAGTTTTGACCGCCATTCTCGCCCAAAGAATTTCTAGAAAAATTTGTCCTTATTGTAAGGTGTCATTTAAGGCGTCTGATGAAATTACTGCAAATATTAAAGCGGTTCTCGGTCCCCTTTTTCCCAAAAAATATGAAACAGAACCAATACAATTAAGTAAGGGTAAAGGGTGTCATGAATGTAATCAGACTGGCTATCTTGGTAGAATCGCCATATTTGAAATTTTAAAAGTGACATCTGCCATTAATCAGCATATTTTACGACAAGAATCTGCCGAAGAAATTGAGAAAACCGCTAAAAAAGAAGGTTTTATAAAAATGGTCGAAGACGGCTATTTGAAAGTTCTTGATGGTGTAACAACCATGGAAGAAGTATTAAGAGTTGCCGAGACTTAAGAGTTAATCAAGTTTGTCAAGTTTATAAAGTTATAAAGGACTAAATTCTCTTGATAAACTTGATAGACTTTATAACTTGATGAACTATTTTATGGATTTATCAAAACTATTACAACTGGTGGTTGACAAAAAAGCTTCAGACCTGCATGTCGTTCCTGGTTATTATCCTACGATCCGAGTCAACGGAGAATTATTTCAACTGACAACTTTAGAACTGATTACCCCAGAAAATTCTAATAAGATCCTACAATCATTTTTAAACGACGAAAAAAAGGAGATTTTATTTGCAAACAGGGAAATTGATTTAGCTTACAGTTTAAACGGATCAAGATACCGGGTTAATCTATACTACGCTCAAGATATGCTTTGTGGCAGCTTTCGTTATATTCAACCCAAAATAAGTACTTTGGAACAGTTAGGTCTTCCTGCTTTTTTGCATCAAGCCACTGACTATCGGCAGGGGTTAGTGTTGTTAACCGGTCCCACTGGAGAAGGTAAATCGACTACTTTGGCTTCTCTTGTCAATGAGATTAATAAAAAGTATGCAAAGCATGTTATTACAATTGAGGACCCGATAGAATATGTTTATCCACGGTACAAGTCAATTATTTCTCAAAGAGAGCTTCATCAAGATACACATTCTTGGAGTGTTGCTTTAAAATCAGCCTTAAGGGAGGACCCGGACGTAATTTTAGTAGGCGAGATGCGCGACTATGAAACAATTTCACTGGCTTTGACAGCAGCAGAAACAGGACATCTGGTATTTTCAACTTTACATACTAATTCGTCTCCGGAGTCAATAGACCGGATAATTGATATCTTTCCTCCCCATCAGCAAAGCCAGGTTAGAAGTCAATTGGCTGTGGTTCTTAAAATGGTTATTACTCAGCGGCTATTACCAAAATTGAATACAATAGAAAGAGTTCCCGCCGTAGAAATTTTGGTTAATAATTCAGCCATTTCAACAAGTATAAGAGAGGGAAAGACCTATTTAATAGGCAATATTCTGGAAACTACAGAAGGGGAAGGATCTTTGCTTTTTGAAAAAAGTCTCCTTAATCTTTATCGGGGTGGGTTAATTTCAAAAGAAACTGCTTTTTCTTTCGCAATTAGACCGAAGGAACTCGAAAAATTTATAAAAATATAAATATGCTTTTCCAGTATAAAGCTTTAAAAGATGGCAAGATAATTGAGAAAAAAATCGAAGCAGCCGGTCCTGATGTTGTAATCGATTACCTTCAAAAAAATAACTATTTTCCTATTTCAGTAAAAAAAGTTCAGGATCAAAGTTTTACTTTTTTAAACAATTTAACTCAAAGAATAGATTTTAATGACATAGTTGACTTCACCAGACAGGTTGCAATAATGCTAAATGCAGGCTTAACTTTAATTGATGCTCTCGAAATTTTAAAAAAACAAACAACGAAACTACCTTTAAGGAAAATGATTGAAGCGATTGATTCTAAGATTAAAGGAGGCCAATCCTTTTCAGAAGCATTAAAAGATTATAAAAGCAATTTTTCTAATCTATATATTTCGTTGGTCAAATCCGGAGAAGCCTCAGGAAAACTAGGTGAAATTCTATTAAGACTGGCGGATAACCTGGAAAAACAACGGGAGTTTCAAAGCAAACTTAAAGGGGCGCTTGTTTACCCGGCAATAATTATAATTGGTATGTTTATCGTCATGTTTATCATGGTTACTTTTGTATTACCAAAATTACTTGGGCTTTACAAAGATTTTAACGTTGAACTCCCAACATCGACTAAGATATTAATCGCCGTTTCTTCTTTTTCAACTAAGTTTTGGCCATTGGTACTAGTTTTGGCACTAGTCGGTGTGTATTTTGCTAAAAAATATTTAGCTACCAAAGCGGGGAAAAAAAGTTATGATCAGTTTGCTTTAAAAGTACCGGTTTTTGGTCACATAATTTCTGTTTCCGCTTTGGTGGAATCCACAAGAACCTTAGCAATTCTAATTGGAGCAGGAATTTCTATATTAGACGCTTTGTCTATCGTGGTTGACTCAACTGATAATTCAGTTTTTCAGGAAGCCTTTGCTAATGTTAGCCGTAAAGTTGAAAAAGGGCAATCTATGGGGGTCGCTCTTGAACAGGAAGGTATCTTTCCTCCTATCCTTGTTCAAATGAGCCAGGTTGGTGAGCAGACAGGTAATTTGGATGATACACTTTTAAGACTGTCAAAATATTTCGAAATGGAATCGGAAATGGCTGTTAAAACAATGACAACGTTGATTGAACCGATGATTTTGGTGTTTTTGGGCGTGGGAGTAGGGTTTTTGGTTATGTCAGTGATAACGCCAATTTATAATCTGACGAATTCTTTTAAATAAAGACAATAATGTCATTCCCGCGTAGGCGGGAATCCAGACTAAATATTCCGCTTTGTTTTTTAAGATGTAATTATAGACTGGATCCCCGTCTTCACGGGGATGACAAGTCAATCCCTCGATATTCCCATTTCTTTATATTTTTTTATCATTTTTTTTAACTCATCCCAATCCCTAATATCATATTTTCCCATAAAGTATTCTACGGCTTTTTTTGCTCTATCAATTAGTTCAAAATCGCTTAAGGATGCTATTTTAAGATTGACAAAACCGTGTTGTTCGGTTCCAAAAATATTTCCGGCTCCCCTATTTTCTAAATCAAATTTCGCTAATTTTACTCCAAGGTAATTTTTACAAAAAAACGCGAGCCGTTTGCTTGTCTTTTCTGACTGATTTTCAGTGTAGAGAAAACAGTATGATTGTTTACCTGACCGTCCTACCCGTCCTCGTAGCTGATGAAGTTGAGCCAAGCCAAAGCGCTCCGCTCCCTCTATTAGCATAATAGTAGCCTCTGGAACGTCAATCCCGACTTCAACAACAGGGGTACTTACCAAAATGTCAATTTTCCGACTTTTGAAATCAGACATAACTTTTTCCTTATCTGATGACTTCATTTTACCGTGAAGTAGCCCCAACTTAAATTCCGAAAAAATTTTTCTGAGATTTTCGAATTCAATTTTAACTGCCTTTATTGATTTCATTGTTTCGTCAAGAGATTCTTCTATTAACGGACAAACTATAAAGATTTGGGAATTTAGTTTAGAGATTTGTGACTTCATCCAACGGTACCCGTCAGATCTTTTTTCTTTAGGGACTAAATAGGTTTTAATTATTAGTCGTCCTTTAGGCATTTCTTCAATATAACTAAGGTCAAGCTCTCCATACAGGGTCAAGGCGACGGTCCGTGGGATAGGTGTGGCAGTCATTGTTAATAAGTGAGCGTTTAAAGTTTTTTCCTTGAGTAAGGCTCTTTGATTAACTCCGAATCGGTGCTGTTCGTCAATTACAACCAAACCGACTTTTTTGAGCTCAAGTTTTTTATTAAGTAATGCATGTGTTCCAATTAAAAAATCAGATTTATCAATCATGGATTGAGGATTACGGATTTTTGTTGATCCAGTGATTAGTGTAATTGTAGGGGACGGTTTTATACCGTCCCGATCAAATAATTTTTTAAACGATTCGTAATGTTGTTGTGCTAATATTTCAGTCGGTGCCATAATAACCGTTTGAAATCCATTTAAAAAAGAAAGATAGCTGGCGACGGCAGCGACGACGGTCTTACCAGATCCGACATCTCCTTGTAAAAAACGGTTCATTGGAACGGTTCTTTTTAAATCGTTAATGATTTCTTTTATAACCTTGTCTTGGTCTCCGGTTAATTTGAATGGCAAATTATTTACGAAATCAGTAATCCGTAATTCGTAATCCGCAATTTTAAATACATTGCCGACTTTTTCTTTTTTCCATTCCTGCTTAACCAGATATGAAGATAATTGTATTGAGAACAATTCATCAAAGGCTAATCTTTCTCTGGCCTTGTTAGCTAATTCAAGATTATCCGGAAAGTGAATCTGCAGATAAGCTTGGTCTCTTTCAATCAAATTATTAAATAAAATTATATCCTTTGGGAGCGTCTCTGCCACCCATGATTCAACCTCCGAGGTTAGGACAAGGATGGCATGGATTTTTTCCCTAATGGTTTTGTTTGAAAGTCCCTTTTTTTCCGAATAAATCGGTACTAACCTGCCGGTATGAATTCGTTTGTTTCCAATTTCATATTCTTTCGGTTCTATAACTATTTTTGAACCAAATCGTTTAACTAGGCCAGATATAGAAATAATTTCTCCGATTTCCATAACACGGATTAGATATGGCTGGTTAAACCAGCTCACCTCAACAGTCCCAGTGTTGTCTGAAACTACCACCTTTTGAATAGTTATCCGCGATCTGGTGTATTGATTTTTTGCTTCGGCAATTTTTCCCTGAATCGTAACTGTCTCACCTTCCTGAATCTTATTTATTTTAGTAATTAAAGAATAGTCTTCGTATCGGGAAGGATAATAATTCAACAAATCAAAGTAAGTATTAATTCCAAGTAATTTTAATTTACGAATGGTAATACTACTTGTAGAAGGAAGAAGTTCGATCTTATTACTCAGAAAATTCATTATTTAATAAACATCGGTGCGAATGATGTTAGTACTAACAATAAAGATGAAATAATAACAATCACTTTCCAAATGCTAGTTTTCTTAATTTTTTTCCCAAAAATCTTCATAGTTGAACACTTCAATCGTTTAATCGATCAAAGTAAATTTATTTCGGACAGTCTTTGGATTTTATGAACCCAAGCGACTTAGCTTCGGTTTCGTTACAAAACCAACGATCGGTCGTCCCTGGTTTAATCGTTATTTTATCATAGTTATAACAGTCTGACGTGTGATAAATTCTTGTATTGTCAGCCGATCTGTAATTACCTTTAATATCACAACCGTCTTTTTTTGATTGACAAAAACTTGACCAGACTCCTCTCTCAGAGAATTTTGCTTTATCTTGCGATTGTTCAATAAGTAAGGAATTTTCAGTCACCGTTTTTCCTTTTAAAAAATATGCGAGTCCTTCCTCAGTCATTACTTCATTAATTAAAAGTTTGTCGACAAATACATATGCCAAAATTCGTCCAAAATTGTCTTTTCCAAGTTTCTCATACTGAATTTTTTTGCTCAAGACCAAATCCTCCATTCTCGTTTTTGCGTCAACTCCCAAGCAATCTTTTGGATATTCAGGCGCATTAATTTCGTAGAGACGCAACCTCTCTCCGTCAGATGCATCAATAGTATCTCCATCGATAACTTTATTAACAACTACCTCAATTTTATTAACTTTATCAATAATGATCTGATCATTTGTTTGCGTTGCTGGGGTGTTGACGATCAATTCCTTGTTTAAAATCGAATTTCGATAGCTAAGGAATGCGACTATTATTGCAAACATAAAGAGACACCCTAGAGAAAATAGCCGAACGACATGAACTCTTTTTTTAGCAATTTGATGTATTAACAACATAAGCGGTAAGTATGTCCAAAATAACGTATTTACAACGTATTTGACTATCAAAAAATTATAATCAAATGGAAGTTTTCCAAAAAATTCTGGGTCCCTGACTATATAATAGTACTGAAGAGGCCAGCCGAATCTTTCACGATATAGAGAACCGCTAAACCCCCCTTGTGCGATTACAAGGCTAAGTAAAGATAATATTGTAGCGACTATAATTGAGTAAATAACCATTCTAAAAGTTAACCGAAGTTTGAATACTCGTACAATAACACCCATCGTTATAAATTCAAACAGCAGTAGCAACAATACCTGGAAGCCTTTTAATTCTGTAATGGTGTTGTATATCAACATACTATTGGTTAGTCGGTTCATCAATTTCTATTGAAAGAGTTGATATGCCAGACGCATTTTTTGTTATGCTCAAGACGTTTCCTTCGGCCTCTACCCGATCAACGCTAATAAGTAGAAAGGATCCGCCAAAGAACTCGTTAGAAGGGACGTAATGATAAGCTAATCGAACCTTTCCCTCCGTGCTTAATACTTTGAAACTGTTTGCATATCGCCTAAATGTTTCATCAAAATCATAGATGGCACGATCTTTTCGTTCTACCAAAAATCCAATATTTGCTTCGACATTACCGATGAGAAGTGGTTTCGTTTCAGGTCGCTGTTCGTAAAATGAAATGGTAGTAATAACTGTAGCATTACAATATTGAAAGTTAAAATTAAATTTTTCTCTTGAAGAACCAACGTTCATGTCTTTCCAAGAATTAATGATAAAAAAGAAGCTCGAACCAGCAATTTTGTTTGGAATCTCAAATCGTTTCTGCTCGTTTTTCACAATCAGTCTCTGTGAACAATACGACTTGTAAATGTCGGGTATTAAACCAGAAATGCTGAAAACGAAATATAAGAAATTTAAAAGAATTAAGATAAGTACAATAGCAAAAAAATATCTGATCAGTCCAAAATTCTTTTTTTTCCTTAAAATTTTCATAGAATTAACTTCATTATAAACAATTAATTCACCCTTAGTAAAACACTTCAATCGATCGAACGATCGAAATATTCTAAATACCAAATTGTTTTTTTCTTTCACTTTCACGCCTTCTTTCCCACGCCAGTTTCCAATCAACACCATATTTACCCGGGCTGAAAATTGTATTAAAAAAATCATCAATAATTTTCTTAGTTTTGTCACGAAAAATAATATTATTAAAGACGTTTGTCAATCCGTTTTGTTTATCAGCCATTAATAATTTGAATTTCGCAACGGTCGAAGTTGATACGTTTAAAGCCATACAAATATTATGCGAATCAATATTTTTTAATAAAAGGTATATTATTGCTATTCGCTTAGCATAAACAATTCTCTCATTTATAGAAAATATTCCATTAACAATTTCATTAAATTCATTTATGTCGTCCTGATTACCTACAATTTCAAAGAATAATGAAAATAATTTATTCAGAACGTCATCTCTCAATTTGTATTTTGATACCCTTGCCATACTTCAAACGATCAAACGATCGAAGTAATTATTAATTATAATTATTAATCAAATATTAAAGGCTATTAATATATTAAATCCTTGTCAACTGCTTATAACCTACAAAAACTCCATTTAAGGCTATCAGAATAGCCTATTTAATTTGAATTCGAGGCTTAATGAATTAAATGAATCGTTATATTATTAGGATAAGTAATTTAAGAAGTAGTTCGATTTTGTCTGGGCTCACATCAACCTAAATAACGCGTCAGTAAATATAATCCTGTGCCAACAGTATTTGATGTTAATTGATCCCATTGTGGCTTTTTTGGTTTTCTGTAGTCTTGCAAAAAACTCTCCTCAACTGCAGCAATAGATATTAAAATAGGTGCAAAATTGGAAATAAAAAAGCTATCGATTCCTATTAAAGGAAATAAGATATCAAAAAAACCTTCAATACCTAAGGAGCCCAAATAATATTTAAGAATATGTTCTACCTGCAATGAAACTTTATTATATTTTTCTGAGTGAATAACATTTCTTCGTAAAAGTCAATTCGTAGTAACGGCTAATGCACCAAATGCCATTAAACCTATTTTAGCAACACCCATTCCAGTTTTTGCACTAAGTAATTCCACAGGAGCATTATACTATAGGTTAACTCA
Organism: uncultured Gammaproteobacteria bacterium; assembly: GCA_964564535.1. GTDB lineage: Bacteria > Patescibacteriota > Microgenomatia > UBA1406 > GWC2-37-13 > GWC2-37-13. The sequence continues at coordinate 10,061 of CAZMBH010000006.1, read as the reverse complement.
AATATCAAGAATTTGTTAAATTAGTAAGAATTCACAATCTTTGACAAAACTATTTCTGTCATCCTCTCGTAGGAGGGGATCCAGTCTATAGATACATTGTAAAAGAAGTGATTTTAGTCTGGATTCCCGCCTTCGCGGGAATGACAATCTCTTTTAATTTTTTGCTATACTTTTATAATGTATTCACCAAGGCGCTTGCGATTTCGTTCACAGTACGATAAAGAAAAACTTATTGCTAAATTGCTTTTCTTTCTGACAGGGGCGGTTATTTTAGGATTCATCTTTGTTTTTATACTTTTTGCCTGGTACGCAAAAGATCTTCCCTCACCTTCAAAACTTTCTCAAGCTACTGGCTATTCAACCGTTTTTTATGATCGCGATGGGAAAGTTCTTTACGATATGTATAAAGATAAAAATCGCGTTCCTGTGGTAATTGAAGAAATTCCGAAAACATTAAAAGAAGCAACCATCGCCATTGAGGACAAAAATTTTTATAAACACAATGGTTTTTCCCAAATGGGAATGGTCCGCGCCGTTTTTAACATGTTTTTAGGGAAAGGTCTCCAAAGTGGATCAACAATCACTCAACAGTTAATTAAGAATGTACTTTTAACTAATCGACAAACAATTACCAGGAAAGTTCAGGAAATAATATTAGCTTTTGAGGTGGAAAGACGCTATGAAAAAGATGAGATTTTATTGATGTATTTAAATGAGGCTCCATATGGTGGTAGTTATTGGGGGGTTGGAACGGCAGCCAAAGCTTATTTTGGTAAATCAGTAAAAGATTTAAGCTTGACTGAGTCAGCTATTTTAGCTGGATTGCCACAATCTCCTAGTCTTTACTCCCCTTTCATAGGAAAGAACGAAGCCTGGAAAGCCAGAACTAAAAGCGTTCTTCGGAGAATGAGAGAAGACGGTTATATAACGCGTGATCAGGAAAACTCTTCATTAAAAAGAGTTGAGTCGACAAAGTTTGTCGCACCAAAAATTTTGATCGAAGCCCCACATTTTGTTTTTTATGTTAAAGATCAAATTGAGCAAGAGTATGGTTCAAAGATAATTGATCAAGGGGTTAAAATAAAAACAACTTTAGCATTAGACGTTCAGCAAACGGCTGAAAAGATTGTTAAGGAAGAAATTGCTAAATTAAAAGATTTTAACGCGACTAATGCGGCTGTAGTTGTTCTTGATTCAAAAACAGGCGAAGTCTTAGCAATGGTCGGTTCTTATGATTATAATGACGAAAAGTTCGGAAAATTCAACGTTGCAGAACTGGGTTTACGTCAACCTGGGAGCACCTTGAAGCCTTTTACGTACGGATTAGCTTTTGAAAAGGGCTACACTCCATCCTCGATATTTATGGATGTAAAGACGACTTTTCCCGATCAGGGAACTTCGGATTACAATCCTGTAAACTATGACGGAAAATTCCGGGGACCGGTTCAATTAAGATTCGCTTTAGGTAATTCAATCAATATACCGGCTGTAAAAATTCTTGCGGTTCTTGGAGTTCGTGATTTTTTAACTAAATTAAACGATCTGGGAATGGCTACTTTTGCTCCAACAGCCGAAAACTTAAAGCGCTTTGGTCTTTCCTTGACACTCGGTGGTGGAGAAACTACTCTACTTAATTTAACCTCTGCTTATTCAACCTTATCTACGGGAGGTATAAAACATGATTTAAGCTCTTTTTATGATATATCAGATTTTAGGGGTAAAAATATATTTAAAAAAGTAAGAGTTCAAGAAAAGAAAGTTTTTTCGCCGGAAGTTTCTTTTTTACTTTCTCATATTTTGTCAGATAATAACGCCCGTATTGATGAGTTTGGACCAAATTCATATCTTAATATTCCCGGCAAAACTGTCGCCGTTAAAACCGGAACTACTGATGATAAACGGGATAACTGGGCCGTTGGTTATACCAAGTCAATAACTGTCGGTGTTTGGGTGGGAAATAACGATAATAGTCCGATGAACCCAAAAATATCTTCAGGAGCGACCGGGGCTTCTCCGATTTGGTACAGAATAATGCGAGAGTTATTGAAAAAATATGATGATGGGATAATGGATAAGCCGGCGAAAGTCAAAGTTTTAAATATAGATTCATTTCTCGGCGGCTTACCAAAAGACGGTAGTTCAACTAGATCGGAATATTTTGTTGAAGGAACAGAGCCTAAAGATATTTCTCCGTGGTATAAAAAACTTAAGATTTCCAAATCAAATGGAAAACTTGCTAACGAAGTTGAAGTAAAAAGCGGCAACTATGAAGAAAAGGATTTTATTGTTATTACCGAAAGCGACCCGGTATCAACAGACGGAAAAAATCGTTGGCAGGAAGCAATAAATGCATGGGCTGGACAACAGTCAGATAGCAAATTCAAGCCGCCAACTGAGATTTCTAATGAATCATCAGATTCAGTGATCGTTTCTATTAAAAGTCCTTCCAATCAAACAACGATTTCCTCTGGGAACGTTAATATAAAAACAAAAATCACTTCAGTTGAAAAGTTAAAAAGTGTCAAAATTAAATTAAACGGTGAAGAAATTAGAAGCTGGAACGAAGATAAAAAAGAAATTGATGAAACAATTTCGATTACTGAAGATGGCGTTTATGAGCTTCAGGTAATTGCCGTAAACGAAAAAGATAAAAGCGGCGAATCAACCATCAAGTTTGGAGTTAATAAACCGTGGGATTCTCCCACCTTGACACCAACCCCTACACCTTAATTAGCTCGTTCTTCGCATCTTCCTCCGTAATATTCTTTTCCGGAGAAGAGTAGTAAAAACGGAGTGTTAATTTATTTGCATAAATAGTGACGACTTCAATTTTTTGCAGTAATTTTGATTTTTTTGCCAATTCAGATATCGTTTTGTAAGTACTGTGTGGTCCTATTTCAAACGTTTTATCCAACTTAATCACTGCATAAGGGTGAATTGGTTTATATGTTGGTACCAATCGGGAACTTTCAATTAATAATTGAAAGTCAATCTCTGCAATAAATACACCAGATTTTTCCTCGACCTCCGTAGCCTTGGCGAAGGCGGATTCATCAATGTTCAACTCTTTGAATAAAGCCTCAATTATTCCTTTAAGATCAAAATGATCAGTATTTGTAGCAATCCCGACTTTATAAATTTCATCCGGCAGATCGTCCTTTTTTGGTAAATAAACCTTTGCAATTTCAAAAAATCTTAAAACATCTTTTTTTCCCGTATTATCTTTTATGTTTTTAAACAAGGAAGGTAGCAAACTTGTTCTTAAATATTCAATGTCTTTAGATATTGAATTTGAAAGACGAAGATGTTTTTTTGAATCTAATCCGAATTCAGCTATCTGATCCTTAGAAATCATTGAATAATTAATGACTTCATTAAGACCAAGATGTTTTAAAAATAACTTTATTTTATTTTGAAATGCAAAAATATCTTCCATTTCTTTAGGCTGTTCAATATATGCGTTTGACTGCAAAACTGAGGGTATATTATGGTATCCGTAAACCCTGGCGACTTCTTCGACTAGATCTTCAGGGATATTTATGTCGTTTGTGCGCCATGATGGAACAGTGATTTGTAGGGTCTGACCCTCCCGGAGGGTCAGACCCTGTTTCGGGTCGACCCCTACGATAAATCCCAAATTCATTAAAATATCATTTATTATTTTCCTTTCAATCTTTACTCCAATTACTTTATCAAACGATTCAAATTCCACGTTGATTTTTTTTAATTGAACCGGTGATGGATAAATATCTTTAATTTCAGACGCAATTTTACCTTGGCAGTATTTTTCAATTAAATTTGAGGCAGCAACAGTTGTTGCTTCAACTCGCTTCTCATCTAATCCTTTTTCAAAAAATGTCGCAGCAATAGTCCTTTGGCCAGTTGACATAGTCGTTTTTCTAATTTTTGTTTTATTGTAGGTTTGGACAAAAAGCAGGACCTTTTTTGTACTGGGAGTTATTGCAGAATTTAATCCACCCATAATTCCACAGAGATCGATCAACTTTCCGGAACCGTCTTCAATGACAATATCTCCACCGGGCAAGGTTTTTTCAAGTTCATCCAAAGTTATTAATTTTTCACCCTTGCGTGATTCCCTAACAATCATTTTATGGTTACCTATTTTGTCGTAATCAAACATGTGGATTGGCTGCCCAAGGGTAAGCATTAAATAATTTGAGATGTCAACGACATTATTGATGACTTTAACACCGGCAAGTTTTAATCTGTCTTTAATATATTCTGGAGAATCTCCAATTAATATGTGATCAAAAATAATTGCCGTAAAGCGGGAAACTAAATTTGGATTTTTTATTTCAACCTTTAAATCATAACCTGTACTCGGTTTAATTTGATCTAACTTTAAATTTAACAAAGGATTTAGCTTTAAAACCGCTTTTTTTCCGAACATAGGCAGAATGGCCTGAGCTTCCTGAGCAATTCCGATTACTGAGGCAGTATCTATCCTATTTGAGGTGATTTCTACATCAAAAACATAGTCATCACCAATTTTTGTTACTGACTCAATCGATGGTCCACAGAGGGACAAATACTTTTGCAGTTCATCAGGCGTTGCATCAGTGTCTAAGTATTCGAGAAGCCAATTATAAGTTATCTTTATATTCATGTTTGTAAAGGGCTGACCTTAATTATCATTATGACTTAAATAGAGATAAAAGGTCAGTCCTTATATAAGGCCCGTCCTTGTTTAAAACTGTTCCAAAAACCTGATATCCCCACTGTAATAATTTCTAATATCATCTAATCCGTACTTCATCATTATTACCCTCTCAATTCCAAAACCAAAGGCCCAGCCGAAAAATTGTTCTGGGTTAATGCCGCCTTCTTTTAAAACATTAGGATGAACAATGCCACAGCCTCCTAATTCAAGCCAACCTGATTTACAGACCTTACACTTTCTCTGTACGGACAATTCATGAATTGTCCCTACTCCTTTACAAACAGTACACGTTATATCAACCTCAAATGACGGCTCAGTGAATTGAAAATGATGGGGCCGCAAACGTGTTTTTGTCCCTTCACCAAAATATTTTTTAGCAAAATAGTCGAGCGTTCCTTTAAGGTTGGTAATATTTATAGCTTTATCAACGCATAACCCTTCAAATTGAAAAAACATTGGCGTATGGGTGGCATCCCAGTTTGGCCGGTAGCATTTTGAAATATTAATCATCCTTATTGGGGGTTTTCCTACTCTTTTCATCTCCCGGTTTTGACCGTTTGAAGTGTGAGTTGTTAAAAGCATCTTACCTAGTGATTTATGCCCTGGAGCATCAATAAATAAGGTTTCAAAATCATCTCGAGCAGGATGGAGTGCGGGCATATTTAATGATTCAAATACTCCATATTCCCAATCTACTTCTGGATATGAAATACGAATAAAGCTTATTTTTTCAAAAATTTTAGTTATTTCTTCAATCGCGAGAGACACGATATGAAGACTGCCCTTTGGATAAGCCTTTCCCGGCAACGTTTTATCAAAAAAAACATCCGACTTTATATTTTGCAGTTCTTTCTTCTTGACTTCGATGTATCGATACATCAAACCTTTTAATTGATTAATATCTTGTCCGTATTCTCGTTTTTT
>CAZMBH010000006.1:0-4356 GCA_964564535.1 uncultured Gammaproteobacteria bacterium | reverse complement strand
ATCGATACATCAAACCTTTTAATTGATTAATATCTTGTCCGTATTCTCGTTTTTTCTCTTGCGGTACCGTTTTAATTTTAGAAAGCAGATCATTAATTAGTCCATTTCTACCTAAATACTTAATTTCCAATGAAGTTAATTCTTTTAATGAATTTTTATTAAGTATCTCAACTATATATTTTTTATATTTTTCACTATCCATGATAAAGAAGATTATATAAGAGCAAAGAATATTTAACAACACTATGTGTCATTCCCGCGGAGGCGGGAATCCAGACTAAAATTACTATTTTAAAAATACGATTGAAAAGTAGTAGTAGTAGTAGAATTCTCATTCATATGCCTAAACCGTCACAACAACCTGTCGATACTGGTACAATAACAAGTACTGAGGGTGGAATAATGAGTATTGAAGGAAACAATGGAAATTATGCGATTCCTTTGGGAGGTGGAGTAGAATGTGGGGCAAAAGGATTTGCAAATATATTCAAAGACTTAAAAGTACTTACCGCGGCATGTATTGGTTGTGTTCATTCTCCTGATTTTGGTGGTGATTCTATTTGTGAACCTTGCAACCCAGATGGTGCTTTTCCTCTCACTATGTCTGACGTAATAAGAGGTAAATAAATATCTTACTTCGCTTTTTCGACGATTTTTTTGAAGACAGCTGGATGTTCTACAGCCAGTTGGGAAAGAATTTTTCGATCAAGCTCTATTTTATTTACCTTAAGTTTATTGATAAAAACACTATATTTAAAACCTAGTTCACGAAGGGCAGCATTCATTCTCATAATCCATAATTGTCTAAAATCGCGCTTTCGAAGTTTCCGACCTTTAAAAGCATATTCACCGGCATGAAGTACGGCTTCCTTTGCTTTTTTAAATTGTTTATGCCTGGTCATCCAAAAACCCTTGGCCAGTTTTAAGACCTTTTTATGTTTAGCTCGAGTTCTGACTCCACCTTTTATTCTTACCATAATTATTTTTTACCCAACATCATTAATATTTTTCTTTTCATTCTTCCGACGACCTCTAATGATCTTTTCTTACGACGGAGCCAGCTTTTGTTTTTTTTCCCTCTTAAATGTCGAAATCCCTGTCCACGATTCAAAACTTTACCTTTAGGACTTACTCTAAATCTTTTTAAAGCTGATTTCCTAGTTTTTGGTTTATTTTTTGCCATATTATTTTTTCTTTGCGACGACAGCCCTTAATATTTTGCCTTCTAATTTCGGAGGCTTGGAAATATTAACGTCTCCTAAACTAACAATAAATTTGTTAACTAGAGCAAATGCCATATCTCTCTTGGCGTTTTCTCTTCCTCTAAGTAACAAATTTATTCTTACCTGGTGTCCTTCTCCTAAAAATTCTATAGATCTTCTTTTCATCCTATCTAAGTCTGCCTGTCCGATAAATAAACCTAAATTGACATCCTTGACAACGCCTTTCTTTACTCCCTTTCTAGCATCTTTTTCCTTCTTCTCTTCCTGATATAAAAACTTTTTAAAGTCGATAATCTTAGCTACTGGTGGTACCGCTTTCGGAGCGATCAAAACCAAATCCGCTTCCATTTCTTGTGCTTTATTTAGCGCTTCTTGTTTGCTTAAAACCCCAATTTGTTCACCTTTTGCGTCAAGTACTCTCAGCATCGGGGCTTCGATTCTGAAGTTTATAAAGTAAAACTTTCGCTGCGTAAATTTTCTTTTATGAAAAATTCTCAATTTGAGATTTTAATTGATTTATAAACTTATTAACTTCCTGCATTCCCAAATCCTTTCCTTCTCTTGTTCGGATCGTAACAAATAATTCACCTTTTTCTATTTCCTTTTCTCCAATTATAATCATAAAAGGTATTTTTTGCAAGGTCGACTCACGGATCTTCCCGCCAAGAGATTTATTATCGTCATTTAATTTAACCCTGATATTATTTTTTTCAAATTCCTCTTTAACTTTTTGAGCTTGTTTTAAAAATTTTTCTGAGATCGGTAAAACAGCAACTTGGACAGGCGAAAGCCATAACGGAAAAACTCCCGCGTATTGTTCAATCAAGATTGCCAAAAAACGTTCAAGAGAACCAAGAGGTGCACGATGAATCATAACAGGAGTTTTTTCAAGTCCATCGCTATCTACGTATTTTAAATTAAATCTTTCCGGCAACATGAAATCAATTTGGACCGTACCGCATTGCCATTCGCGGCCCAAGGCATCTTTGATCATAAAATCTGCCTTTGGTCCGTAAAAGGCCGCATCTCCCTCAGAAATAGAATACTTTGCTCCAGTTTTATCTAACGCTTCGATTGCCTTTTCCTGAGCTTTTTTCCATAAAGAATCTTCTCCTAAATATTTTTCTTTTTTAGATCTGACTCCTAGTCTTACCCGATAGTCCTTAAAGCCAAATACTTTATATAATTTATTAATAAAATTAAAAACTGAAATAAATTCATCAACCGCTTGTTCCAGAGTGCAAAAGATATGAGCGTCATCTTGAGTAAAAGCCCTTACTCGAAGCAAACCGGCTAATTCTCCTGATTGTTCGAACCTATATACAGATCCAATTTCGGCAATTCTATAAGGCAAATCCCGATATGATTTAGGATTGAATGTAAATGACTGAATATGCATGGGGCAAGTCATCGGTTTTACTAGGTATTCTTCTCCATCTACGTCCATAGGTGAGTACATTTTTTGCCTATATAAATCCCAATGACCGCTCTTTTCCCAAAGTGATTTCCGGCCGATATGAGGGCTATATACGTGTTTAAAACCTAGTTTTATCTGCTCGTTGATCATGTAATTTTCAATTTCCCTTCTGATTATTGACCCGTTTGGAAGCCAAAGAGTAATTCCCGGTCCAACTTCGTTATTTATTGTAAATAATTCAAGTTCCCGGCCGATTTTCCGGTGATCTCTTTTCTTTGCCTCCTCAAGCATTTTAAGATGATTTTCAAGTTCTTCTTTTGTTGGAAAACAGGTTCCATAAATTCTTGTCAGCATTTTATTTTTCTCATCACCGCGCCAATAAGCACCGGCAACTGAAAGAAGTTTGAAATTTTTTAATTCCTTTGACGGATTTTCAACATGGCCCATCTTACAAAGATCTAGAAAATCGCCTGGATTATTTGTTTGCAATTTTTTTCCTTGCTTTGCAAATTCTGTTGCCATCTCAATTTTGTATTTGTTATCTTTAAATAACTTCTTTGCTTCCAAAAGAGTTACCTCACTAAAGGAAAATTTTTGCCAAGTTGGTAATATTTCTCTCATTTTTGCCTCTATTTTAGGAAAGTCAGTTTCTGAAATATTCCACGTACTCATATCGAAGTCCTGGTAAAATCCGTTTTCTATCGCCGGTCCAATTGCGTTTAAAGCTCCTGGGTATAATTGTTTTACCGCATGAGCTAACAAATGTGCGCATGAATGTCTAAGACTGTCTAAATTATTCGTATCCATAATTATTTATTATATAAAATTTTTAATAAAAAACTTGAACATCATTTTATTTCAACCGTTTAACTTGTTTTTTTCTATTTCTTACTACCAATAGGCCCTTAGCTTCATGTTGTAAAGCATTATTATCCTCCAGTTCAGGTCTGCCAAAACCGTTATCCGCGATATTTTTGATTTCCCAATCAATCCATCCTCTTTCAATATTCCACTTTTTTGCAATTATATTTAAGGCAGAATTTACAAAACAATAGGCTCCAGTAAAATTCCACATCATCAAGACATTTAATGCTGCTTCAACAATGCTACCTTTTTGTCCTGCAAATTTTAGATGTTCTCTTACTCCACGATCTCCTTTAAGCATTTCCATATATTTTCACCTCCTCTCTATAAAACTGAAAAACCCCGCTTTGGGCGGGGTTGATTTGAATTTTTTAAACACACTAACCACCGCCCAAAGCAGATCGGGTAGTGGTAGTACAAACTTTCTTTAATATATTTTTACTCATATAACAAAAAAGCCCTCCTTGCGGAGGGTAATTTTTACACAAAAACACCCTCCTATGAAGGAGTGGTGCCAGTGCAAACGAAAACAATTCGATTTTTCATTAACATAAATATATACTTTAATTTTAAAAAATCAAGCGCTTATTGTAAAAACCTTTTCTTCAAGTTTCTCAATTCGACGCTCATCGGTATCCAAATTATCATTAACGCCGCTTATTTGTTTTGATAATCTATCTTCCATTTTCATCATTGCAGAATTATTTGCATCAAATAAACCAAGCATTTCTTTGATCATAACTTCGTTATTTTTAGCAATAGCAAAAGTTACTGTGTCGGTAATAAATTTTTTGTCATCTTTAGTTAGCATGGGTTTATTGTAGGACTATTAAGATAATTTTGTCAAATGAT
>CAZMBH010000005.1:3810-32430 GCA_964564535.1 uncultured Gammaproteobacteria bacterium | reverse complement strand
GTCAGATTGTTTAGTGATTGCTAACATATACTTGTGTAGTAATAGTTTAGCAAAACTTTTAAATTTGTCAATCTATTCTGTTGATGTATAATTCTATTTAATGAAAAAGAATATTTCAAAAAGAAATATAAATATTTATTACATAACACAGTTTATTGATACTCTTGCTTTTCATTCTCCAATTATTTACATTTTTTTACAAGGAAAAATTAACATAGCTCAAATTCCATTATTATTCGGCTATCGTTATTTAATTCAATTAATAATGGAAATGCCAACCGGAGCTATTGCTGATTTATTAGGAAAAAAGCTATCAGTCATTATCGGTTTTTCCATAAATGCTTTATATTTTTTCCTTCTTTTTAATGTTAATTCTTTTTGGTTATTTCTTTTTGCTTATACTCTTGGAGGTATTGGAGATTCTTTTATTTCAGGTGCGATTGACGCATTAGTATATGATTCTTTGAAGCAGGATAACGAAGAACAAAAATATAGTTTGGTTCTATCAAAACAAAATTTATATTCTCAAATTGCTTTAATTACTGCTTTTGTTTCAGGAGGATTTTTATATACCATAAATAGCCACTTGCCATTTATGCTTTGTTTTATCGGTCAAATTTTAGCAATATCAGCGTCATTATTTTTTACCGAACCATTAATTGACACAATAAAATTTTCGCTAGCTAATTATTTTAAACAAATTAAACTGGGTTTTCATGAACTATTTAAAAACCCGTATATTACAAAAATTTCTCTTTTTTATATTGCTGTTGGAGGAATCAGCTGGACAATCTCTATGTTCTTTTCTTCAGCCTTACTCATTGACCTCGGTTTTTCTAGTATCGCAGTTGGTGTTATTGAAGGAGGGTTAAAATTATTTGTGATTATTTTTTTAACTAAACTATTAGCTAGTGAAAAAATTTTTACAAAAGAAAGGTCGTTTATTTTTTTTCCTATTTTAATGACATTTTCCATGTTGCCAGGAATATTTTTTAAAAGTTATTTTGCCTTGCCTTTTATTGCCGGATCGATGATGGCTAGTTCTGCCCGTTTTATGATTTTAAATAAATACGTTAATAATGAATTTGATTCCAGATACCGAGCCACAGCAATTTCAACTTTAAGTATGTTTGTAGGAATAGTGTATGTGTTTATTACAATGAGCTCAGGACCAATTATTAGTAATTTTGGAGGAGTCAAAACCGTCTATTCACTTTTAGGATTACTTAGCTTATTAATCGTCACACCTTTAACTTTTATTATTTTAAAGGCTCATTCGCGGAATTCTGTCCAATTTAGCAACATCATCGACAAATAACTCTTTCTCTGCCTTATATCCGGCAACTAATCCAATCATTGCTGCGTTATCTCCGGTTAAATACTTGTATGATGGAAACAAAACTTCTCCTTGATACTTTTTCACCAAAGCTCTCATTAAATTTCGTAATCTTGAATTAGCAACAACTCCCCCGCCAATTATTAATCGGTTGATACCCGTTTGCTCAATTGCCATTTCCGTCTTTTTAATTAAAGTGTCGAAGACTGCTTCCTGAAAAGAACTTGCTAGTTCTTTAACTCCGCTAAGCGGGGTTTTTGCCGCCTGGCTTTTCAAAAAATAATAAAACGACGTTTTCAATCCTGAAAAAGAAAAGTTCAAATCTTTAGATTTCAACATCGGCCGGGGAAAGTTATGACCGTCTATATTTCCGGCAGCTTTTGCTAATCTTTCCAAAACCGGTCCACCGGGATATCCGAGACCTAATAATTTTGCCGTTTTATCCAGTGCTTCGCCGGCAGCATCATCCAAAGTCTGACCGATTATTTCGTATTCTAAATGATTTTTGAAAATTACAAATTCCGTGTGACCGCCGGAAATAATTAGAGCCAAATACGGAAATTCAAAATCTCTTTTCGGATTACCTTTACTATTTTGCACAAAGGCTGAATAAATGTGACCCTCTAAATGATTGACGGAAATTAATTTTTTTTGATATTTCTCTGCTAATTCCTTGGCCTTTTTTATTCCAACCTCAAGAGCCACTGCCAGTCCCGGCCCTTGGGTAACTGCAATATAATCAATTTCCTTCATTGAAAATTTTTTTAGCGCTTCTTCAACGACAAAATCTATCCTTTCTTCATGGGCTCTCTTTGCAATCGACGGCACCACTCCTCCCCATTTTTTATGTAAGAGCACTTGGGAATAGATGACGTTTGATAAAACCCGGCGACCATCAGTGATAGCAACGGATGTTTCATCACAACTAGTATCAATCGATAGAATTTTCATAAATTTTTAATCATTTACAACAATCTCTCTTTCTTTTTCATTAATATAATTCATTCTTACATAGACTATCTTACTTTTTTCTTTAAGTATATTAATAATCTCTCCCGCCTTCTCTCCCCATTCAAAACATAAGATATTCCCTGGTTTCAATAGTTTCTCAATTCCTAAATTTTTAAATTCGCTTTTGTCTTCAATTTGGTACAGATCAAAATGATAAAAATTATCGTACTCGTAATAGATAACAAAAGTCGGAGAAATAATATTATTTATTCCTAATTCTTCACCGATCCCTTTGACAAAAATTGTTTTACCAACTCCCATTTCTCCTTCGATAATAAAAACTAAAGGTTTGTTTTTGACATTAATATTTTTTCTTAAAATTTGTCTCGCTATTTCTTTTGTTGACTTAGATGTTTTTGACACGAATGCTTCTGACTTATTTGTAAAATTTATGTCCCCCTGGCGCAGAACCTTAATACCCGATTCCGAAAGGTCGACAACTGTTGATGGTTTGTTCCTTGGCAAATCTCCTGCGTCGACGATCAAATCTATTTGCTTTCTTTGTTTTTCCGAAAGTTCATTCAACAATGATTTAATAGAGTAATGAGGAGAACTGCCCGCTAAGTTAGCTGAGGTAGCCGTAATAGCTTTCTTGAACTGATTAACCAAAACTTCGATGTATTGATACATTGGTATTCTTATCCCTAAACTTCCCGACTCCGATTCCAATAATTTATTTACTTTATGTTTTGATGGAAAAATTAAAGTGAACGGCCCAGGGATCATTTCCTGAATTAAATTTTTTTGGTTCTTATTTATTTTTACTAATCCATCAATGAATTTTAAATTCGAAAAAACAGAAATAGGTTTTCCCGCCGGACGGTTTTTAAAAGCTAATAGCTTTTTGACAGCTATCTCGTTAGTCGCATCACATAAAAGACCATAAACAGTATCTGAAGGAAAAACGACTAAACCGTTTGACTTTAAAATTGATATGGTACTATTAATAACCTGATTAATATTATTCTGATTTAATATTGTTGTTTTCATTGCAGATCAATTTTATCAAATTTTTGTTAAAATAAGCCTATGGCTAAAAAAAATAACAGCTTTAAAATTGCGCAGTTTAAATTCAACATAAATCTTAAAAATTTTTTTGTAATATTTTTTATCCTTCTTTTTCTTTTTTATGCTTACCGCTCTATAACTAATGAAGTAAAACAAGTGGCTCCGGAAAAATCTGTTACGACGATCGTTAAAGAAGCCAAAGAAGGCAAAATTAGAAAAATTGAGATTATTGATAATAAACTGCTGATTTTTTATAAGGACGATAAGTTGGCAATGTCTTATAAGGAAACCGGAGAAACTTTTACAAAAACTTTGAAAGAAGCTGGAGTCAACCCGGAAAAAATCGATATCAATATCAAAGATACTCAGGGAGCAACAGGTATAGCGGGAATTATTGGTAACATTTTGCCTACGATACTGATGGTGGCATTTTTTATCTTTCTTTTCCGGCAAGCTAAAGGAGCCCAGGATAATGTTTTTTCCTTTGGTCAAAACCGAGGAAAAAGATTTCAAAAAAGCATGACTCAAACTACTTTTGCAGACGTTGCTGGTGTTGATGAAGCAAAAAAAGAATTAGTTGAAATAGTTGATTTTCTAAAAAATCCGGGAAAATATAAAAAACTCGGTGCCAGAACTCCAAAAGGAGTATTACTGGTCGGTCCTGCCGGTTGTGGAAAAACTTTACTTGCCAAAGCTGTTGCTGGTGAAGCTCACGTTCCGTTTTTTTCGATTGCCGGATCTGAGTTTATGGAAATGTTGGTTGGGATCGGTGCAGCCCGAGTCCGGGATCTTTTCTTAACCGCAAAAAAGAGTGCCCCTTCAATTATTTTCATTGACGAAATTGATGCGATTGGAAGAGCCCGATCGGTTGGAATGATGCCGTCCCACGATGAAAGAGAACAGACCTTAAACCAGATTTTAGTTGAGATGGACGGCTTTAATCCAACCGAACAAGTAGTAGTCATTGCCGCCACCAACCGTGGCGACCTGCTTGATACGGCTCTTCTTAGGCCGGGCCGGTTTGATCGACGAGTAATTGTTGATTTTCCTGATCTTGAAGGTAGAAAAGCTATTGCTAAAATTCACGCAAAAGGTAAGCCTTTTGATGAATCTGTAAATTGGGATAGAGTTGCCAGACGGACAGTGGGATATTCCGGAGCCGATCTTGAAAACGTATTAAACGAAGCCGCCATTTCGGCAGCTCGTGTTGCTAGAGAAAAAATTAATATGGAAGACATTGAAGATGCTGCTACTAAGGTAAAGCTCGGTCCTGAAAAAAAACGACTTCAATCTGATCTGGATAAAAAACTGACCGCCTATCACGAAGTTGGGCACGCAATTGTTTCCCATTTTTTACCACATACCGATCCTGTTCATAGAATTTCGATTGTTTCCCGGGGAATGGCATTAGGATATACATTAATCCCACCGGGAAAAGACAAGCTTCATGAAACAAAAACTAATCTTTTGGAACGGATTTCCGTAATGATGGGCGGAAGAGCGGCTGAAGAAGTAATCTTTAATGAAATTACTACCGGAGCTTCCAACGATTTTGATCAAGCAACTCAGGTTGCCAAGGCGATGGTAGTTGAATACGGGATGAGCACGCTTGGACCTATTAATTTTGGTCCTACCCGCGATGTCACCGAGTGGGGGAAAACATACTATGAACAAAATGCTCTTTCACAGGAAGTAATGAGCAAAATTGATGCTGAAATAAAAAAAATTATTACGGTTGCCTATAATCAGGCAGTGGAAATTGTAAAGTCCAAAAAGAATTTGATGGATAAGGTCGCCGAAGTTTTGATTAAAAAAGAAAGCATCGATCAGGATGAATTTGAGAAAATCGTTGGCAAAAAATAATGAAAACACTCTTATTAATCGATGGAAATGCCATTATGCACCGCGCCTACCACGCTCTTCCCCCTTTTAAAGCCTCTGATGGAACTCCGACTAACGTTGTTTACGGTTATCTTTCAATGCTTAATAAAGTGGTCGTGGATTTCAAGCCTGATTATTTAATTTCTTGCTTTGACACACCCAAGAAAACTTTTAGAAATAAATTGTTTAAAGAATATCAAAGCCAACGGCCAAAAATTGATGATGAATTTATCATTCAAATTCCGTTAGTTAAACAGGCGTTAGACTCGGCAGGAATAGAAAGAATGGAGAAGGATGGATTTGAAGCGGATGATTTAATTGGAACAATTACCAGGATTTTTGAGACAAATAAATTCAGAGTGGTAATACTGACCGGAGATAAGGATATTTTTCAATTAATAACTGATAACGTTTTTGTGGCGGCTCCCCAATTAGGACTAGCCAACATAAAAATTTTTGATAAGAATGAGGTTGAGAAAAAGCTTGACGTTTCTCCTAATCAAATTATTGAATATAAAGCTTTGGCGGGCGATCCATCTGATAACTACCCGGGGGCTTCCGGTATTGGTCCAAAAACTGCTTCGAAGCTTATCCATCAGTTTGGAACGGTTGAACAGATTTATAAGGATATAAATAAGGTTGAGTCGGAAAAAGTCAAGGAAGTTTTAAAAAAAGAAAGGGACAGTGTTTTACTATCCAAAAAATTGGCAACAATTATGACCGATGTTGAGATTGACCTTGATATTGAAAAATTAAAGTTCAAGGGGTTTAATAAAAATTTGATCGATTTTTTGTCAAAATATCAGATGAATACCCTGACAAAAAGAATCTTCAGTGAAAAAATAATTGAGAAGAAAGAAGACATAAAAAAAGAAAAGCCAGATCAGATGGGATTATTTTGATATCATTAACATATGTGTGGAATTTTTGGAATTATTAACGACAAAAATAATCGGGCGGCTTCAACTGTGCTTGAAGGATTAAAAAAATTGGAATATCGCGGTTACGATTCCTGGGGGGTTGCCATAATTCCTGATGATCAAAAAGAAATTCAGGTTGACAAACATATTGGTAAGATCGGAGAAGCTAAAACGAATCTTCCTGATGGAAAGATTGCCCTCGGTCATACCCGATGGGCTACTCATGGCGGAGTGACGGATAACAATGCTCATCCTCACCTTGACTGCTATAAAAAAATTGCCGTAATTCATAACGGTATTGTTGAAAATTATCAGGAAATTAAAGAAGATCTCCTTAAAAAAGGTCATCATTTTGTTTCCGAAACTGACACTGAAGTTATCGCCCACCTTATTGAAGAAAAATCAAAAACCAAAAAAATTAGTTTGGCAATTTTCGAGACTTTTAAATTATTACGGGGATCTAACGCAATCGCCGTCCTGGATTTTGATTCCCGGTCAATTATTGCCTGCCGAAATGGTTCCCCATTGGTAGTTGGTTTGGGTACTGATCAATATTTCCTTGCCTCTGACGTGCCGGCATTTTTAAAAGAAACAAATAAGGTGTACTTTTTGAATGACGGCGAAGCTGTTATCTTAAATAGCAACGGAGTAAAACTTTTTGATATAGAAACAGAAAAAGAAAAATCTCTTAATCCGCAAGCTTTAGACTGGAAATTAGAAGATGCCGAAAAAGGCGGATACCCGCATTTTCTGTTAAAAGAAATCTATGAACAGCTGAAAACGATTCCAAAGACAACGTCAATCAACGAAAAAGAAATTAAGGAACTAGCCAATAAAATTAATTTAGGCTACAAAGTTGTTCTCACCGGATGCGGGACTGCTTCTTACTGTGCACTGGCGGCAAGATATTTTTTTGCAAGCCAAGGGATCGACTCATCCGCAATTCCGTCTTATGAATTTATGCCTTTTTCTAAATTTATTGATAATAAAACGTTAGTTTTTGCCATATCACAGTCAGGTGAGACAGCCGATACTCTGATTGCAGTTAAGGAAGCTAAAAAAAGAGGGGCTGAGATTGTGGCTGTCATCAACGCCCGAGGATCAACCCTGGAACGTTTGGCAAACACAGTTTTATCGGTGGGCGCCGGACCGGAAATCGCCGTAGTTTCTACTAAAGCCTTTACGTCTCAGCTTTCGACTTTATATTTGTTGACAACTGCGGTTAAAAATGAATATGAAGCAGGAAAGAAGAAAATAATTAATTTAAGCCAGGTTATGACAAAATTTTTAAATACTCAATTAGTTAACCAGTTAATCGGTTTGGCAAAACAATTAATGAATGAAGAACACATGTATTTGATTGGTAAACATCTTAACTATCCGGCGACTTTAGAGTTTGCCTTAAAAATTAAAGAGACCAGTTATCTCCATGCCGAGCCTTTCGCCGCCGGAGAATTAAAACACGGCGTCATAACTTTAATCCAAAAAGGAACTCCCTGTTTTGTGCTTGCCTCCAATGATCAGGTAAAAGATGAAGTCCTTTCCAGTGCGGCTGAAATTAAAGCCCGGGGCGGACTAATGATCGGGGTTTCGCCTTTCGAATCAAATGAATTTGATGCTTTGATAAAAACTCCTGATCTTGAGGATTTGACGATTTTCGGAAATATTATTGTGGGGCAGCTGCTTGGATACTATCTTGGCGTCGGCCGTGGAGCAGATCCTGACAAACCACGAAATTTAGCAAAAAGTGTTACCGTGAAGTAGAAAAATTAAGGATGCGGAACCTAAATAAGAAGCATAAGTTACTCCAGCCATTATAATGCTAGACAATCCGGTTACCACTGCTCTCCCTAATTTTGTGAGGTCTGCTTTTTTCGAAAAAGCCCAATAACTACCATCTCTTTGCAAACAAGTAGGTCCCTGATATTTCTTACTAACTACATCAAAATAAAGTGGAGGACCTCCGTTTGGATACAATTCTTCATATGTAAGATTTTTAACTATCTTATGTTCAAATAAACCTGCCATATATGCTGACCATTTTACTACTACTACTACTACTACTACTACTTGTCAAGAGGAGCTAAAATGCATATTTGTTTTTGTGTCATTCCCTCGAAGGAGGGAATCCAAGCTATAATCACTTTTTTTGTTTTAAAATGTAATAATAGTCTGGATCCTCGCCTGCGCGGGGATGACATACTAAATAATAAACACATGACCCAAGCTAATAAAAAAAAATTAACAATCTATGTTTTGGTAATTATTTATGCTGTTTTTCAGCTGTTTTTTGGTAAAAATAATCCCCTGCCAAAAGTTTCTGTCGTTCCAACAAATATCCCGACGCCAACGACAATAATTACCCCCAGTGAAAAACAAAGAGTTAAGGTGATCAGGGTTATTGACGGAGACACGATTGAAATTGAGGGGAAAATTAAGGTTAGATATATTGGAGTAAATACACCTGAACTCCACGATCCAAAAAAACCTATTGAATGTTTTGGTCAGGCTGCCTCAGACGAAAATAAAAAATTAGTTGAAGGAAAAGAAGTTTATATTCAAAAAGACATCTCAGAAACAGATAAATTCAAACGTTTGCTTCGCTATGTTTGGGTAGGAGATATTTTTGTTAACGACTATCTTGTCCGCCAGGGATTTGCCCAGGTTTCAACCTTCCCTCCGGATGTTAAATTTCAACAACAATTTATTGAGGCTCAAACAAATGCCAGAGAAAACAAACGGGGATTATGGAGCCAATGCCCGATTAAGTATTAGTTATTGCAAAAAAAGGCAGTAAGAAAAGAAGAAACACGGTATCAAAGATCCATTCTGTTCCCAATCCGGCTGTGCTTTCCAAAACTTCAGTTGACATATTAACTTAACAACTGCCAACACCCATATTATAAGACTAAGTTATTTTAAAAGTCAAGTTTTTGGATTAGTTCGGGTAGTGGCATTTCTTGTACTTCTTCCCGCTTCCACACCAGCATTTATCGTTTCGTCCTAATTTTCCATGAGGTTTGGTTATTGGAGCTTGAATATTGGAATTTGCTTGGTTATTGGAATTTGTTTCTTGGGGATTATTTTTAAACGGGTCAATCGCCGAGGCTGATTGAAGAATCATTTTCGGCTCTTCATGTTTGTGCACATGCTGATTTTCTCCAATATTTACTTCTATCTTGAATAGCCTTCTTGTCACCTCAAAATTAATATTACCGATCAATTTTTCAAACATTGAATAAGCTTCATTTTTATATTCAACCAATGGATCCAACTGGCCATACCCCCGAAGATTAATCCCCTCACGCAAATCCTCAATAGCCGTCAAGTGATCCATCCAAAATTTATCAATTGTTGAAAGAACCACTGCCCGGACAACGTCCGCCCAAACTTCTTTCCCTAATTTTTTAACTCTCAAATCGAACTGATTATCAATAATCCGGTCCAAAAAGTTCATGATTTTTTCCTGAGCTTTAGATTCGATTAACGTGCTTAATTCTTTTTCATCAAATGGGACCATCATGTTTAATTCCTGAACTAATTTTTCTTTATCATCCGTTGTTAACTGATCAATATTCATCATGTAATTATTGACTAAAACAGAAACTTCCTCCTTAAAAATATCTGTAATTGCCATTTTAAAATCAGAATCGTTTTTACTTCCAAAAAGCATTTTCTTCCGCAGCTCATAGACGATCTGTCTTTGCTTGTTTAAAACATCATCAAAATCAACTAAGTGTTTTCTGATGTCAAAATTGAAGCCCTCAACCTTTACCTGGGCTTGTTCAATAGCTTTAGATACCATTGAGTGGGTAAGTGGTTGATCTTCCGGAAAATTTAAGAAGGTCATCATCTTTGATATTTGTTCTCCCCCGAAAATTCTCATCAGATCATCTTCAAGAGACACAAAAAATCTTGATTCTCCCGAATCACCCTGACGGCCGGAACGTCCTCTTAACTGATTGTCTATTCGTCGTGATTCATGTTTTTCCGTTCCTAAAACATAAAGACCTCCGAGCTTAACAACCTCATCATGATTCTTTTGCCATTCAGCCATTTCTTTATTTTTAGAATTTACCGGCTGACTACCACCAAGAACGATGTCAACTCCTCGACCAGCCATATTTGTAGCAACAGTTACAGCCCCTTTTTCGCCAGCCGAAGCGATAATCTTTGCTTCTGACTCATGATTTTTAGCATTTAATAGCTGATGAGGAACACCTTTATTTTTCAATAGCATTGACAAATACTCGTTTTTTTCAATTGAAGTCGTCCCAACTAAGATCGGCCGACCCTTTTTAAAATTGTCGGCAATCTCTTCAACGACAGCATTGAATTTTCCCTTTTCTGTTTTATAAATCATATCCGGCTCATCTTTTCGCATCAAAGGCATATGAGTCGGAATTGAAATAACATCGGCATTATAAATTTTATGAAATTCCTCCGCCTCGGTTGTTGCTGTCCCCGTCATTCCGGCTAGTTTCTTGTACATTCTAAAATAATTCTGGAGGGAAACTGTAGCTAGAGTCTTTGATTCTCTTTGGATCGTAACTCCTTCTTTAGCTTCAATTGCCTGGTGCAATCCTTCTGAAAATCGTCTTCCCTGAAGCAGACGCCCGGTAAATTCATCAACAATTATTACCTCATTGTCTTTGACAATGTAATCTTTGTCCAATTTAAAAAGAGCGTTTGCTTTTAAAGCCGCTTCGATATGGAATAAAGTGTCAAAATCTTTTTCATAAATATTGGAGACATTGATAATTCCTTCAATTTTTTTAATTCCCTGATCGGTTAAGTTGGCGGTCCTTAATTTTTCGTCAATGACATAATCTGATTTTTCAATAAGCTGATTTATTATTTTTGGATAAAGATAATATTTTGAGGTGTCTTCTTCATTGGGGGCTGAAATTATATGAGGAGTCCTCGCCTCATCAATCAAAACAGAATCTGCCTCATCAATGATGGCGTAGTTATATTTGCGCTGAACGGTATCCTCAGGATTAGCCGCCATATTATCCCGTAAATAATCAAACCCAAATTCGCTGTTTATACCGTAAGTAATATCGGCAAGGTAGGCTTCTTTCCGGCTAACTGGTTTGAGATGTTGCAAACGCCAATCAATGGCGTCTTTATCGTTATGTTTTAAATCAAATAAAAATGACCTGTCAGAAATCATGGCCGCAGTCGTCAATCCCAAAAAATTAAAAACCATTCCCATCCAACCGCAGTCCCGCCTGGCTAAATAATCGTTGACTGTAACCAAGTGAACTCCTTGTCCGGATAGTGCATTTAAATATAAAGCGGGTACCGAGGATAGGGTTTTTCCTTCTCCGGTTTTTTGCTCGGCAATTTTACCTTCGTGAAGTGCAATCGCTGCAATCAATTGA
This sequence comes from uncultured Gammaproteobacteria bacterium, assembly GCA_964564535.1. Lineage (GTDB taxonomy): Bacteria > Patescibacteriota > Microgenomatia > UBA1406 > GWC2-37-13 > GWC2-37-13. The sequence goes on along the minus strand of CAZMBH010000005.1, from coordinate 20,887 downwards.
ACATCAAAATGACGTTGACCCAAGGTCCGCCTAGCTGCTTCTCGTGATAAAGCAAAAGCCCAAGGTAAAATTTCTTCAATTTTATTTTCATCAGCTTTAATAATTTTTTGAAGTTTTGATGTTTCAGTTATAAACTCGTTATCTTTTAAATTTCTAGCCTTGTCTTCAAGTTTATTGATCTCCTCGACTTTTTTATTTAATCGATTAATCTCCCTCTGATTGTAATTTAAAAAATTTTTGAAAATGTTGAACATTATTTTATAAAGTATTCCTGGGGGACTATCAAAATTTTTGTAGCCGAATAGTTATTATCCTTTTCTAAACCGGTTTTTTTAACAACAAAATGAACTGTGTCCCCTTCTTTTAATTTGCTAAAACCTATTGTCTCCGATAGAAGAGTTTTAATATTGACCATATACTGTTTTGTGCTTGTCTCTATATCCAGACTGTAAGTACTTTTATCAGAAGTCAAAACTTTAATATTATAATTTTCCTTATTTATTTCAGTAATTTTCCCCGAGTCGGCGACAAAATTTTCATCGATCAAAACAACATTGGCAGTTATTATATTATCGGCTACAACTCCACTAACTATCACATAATCATTTTTTGAGACATCTTCCTTTTTAATTTCTTTTTTAGTTGTTCCGAGAACTTTAAAAACTTTGGTCAGTGAATCATCAAATTTCACCTGATTTACTTCTCCAACAGTACTTAATTTCATGTTGTCACCATCAATATTAGTAACGAAGCCGGAGATAGCTCTATTATTTTGTTTTCTAATTTCCGATACTTTGTTTGCGATCTTATCCTTCAATTGTTGAATGTCTTTATCAACCACCACTGTTGGAGATGATGAAGCTGTCTCAGATGGCGTTTGCGCTATAGTAACAGAGCTTGTTAATAAACAATATAACAATATAGCAATAAAACAATTCTTTATGTTTTTAATCATAGTTCGCTATCAATAAAATAAACTTTGATAAATTTTTCCTGTGGCCTGAATTGTTTTTCTTTAGGATAAACGACTATTTTAATAGAATTCTCGCCTAATGCCAAAGGGAATTCTAAATCAAACTTCTCCTGAGTGTTTTTGACTATTAGATCTTTAATCGGAGACTGAATGATTATCAGGGAATCTTTAGCGGCAGTACCTTTAAAACGGATTATATTCTTCTCAAAAATTGCATCATTGGCCGGCTCGGTTAACACTAAAGGCTGCATTTCCGTACCGGTTAAATTAGCTGACAAAACTTTTTCTTTGGGAGGGGCAATTACTTTATTTTTCGAAAGTTCAATGTCCCGGCTTTTTAAGGAAATAAAAACTGCCACGATACCGCCAAACAACAGACCAAAAAAAATTGCAATAATTGTTTCTTTTTTCATAAGATAATTTCTTTCAAAACTTCCGGAATCATTTCGATAATATTATCTACATTATACCAGTATCCTTTTGATTGAAAAAGCTTTTCTGCAGTTTTCTTCAATAAGATAGAAGAGGCAACTGCTGAAATAAGCGGCGGACTGTATGAAGACAAGGCAGCGGTTAAACCGGCCAGAATATCACCGGTCCCGCCTTTGGTCAACCCGGCATTGCCTCCTTCAATTAAATATACTTCTTCTCCGTCGGAGATGATGTCAACAATTGCTTTCAACAAAATAATTGTTTTATATTTTTTTGCCATTGATCGAACTAGTTCGGTTTTTTCTTCAACACTCCTTTGTTGTATCGATACATCGAAGAGTTTTTCAAACTCTTTTTGGTGTGGGGTGACAATAGCCGTTTTATTTAACTTTAGAAACCAATCAGGATTCATTACTTGCAATGCTCCTGCATCAAATATAAATTGTTTATTAGGAAAATTATCGATTAACGATTTGGTTAGATCCAAAGTATATTTTGCTTCTTTGCCTTCACGGACCATTCCCGACCCAACTAAAATTGAATCATCTTCTTCCACATAATCCATTATTTTTCCTTGAGGAATTATTATGCCGTTGTGAAATTTTTTCTTTAAAGACAAAAATATTTCCTGATTTTCCTCAGTTGAAGAGTAGTGGACCATGTCAGCAAAATGAGAGGCTACTTCAGCTGCCCAAAGGGATGCCGAATGAAAAAGAGAGGAGCCTCCGATGATTAGAACCTTGCCGTTCTGGCCTTTGTGGGAATTTGATTGTGGTAAAGTAAGTTTTGATAAAAAAGATTTAACTAATTTAGAGTCTGAGGTTTTTATTAACATAATGTATAATTTTACATTATGTTACTAACCCATGTCCAACTAAGAAAAAAATATTCTGATTTCTGGAAAAAAAACGGTCATAAAGAAATTCCTGCAATCCCCCTAGTGCCACAAAATGATCCGACGACCCTTTTTACCGGATCAGGAATGCAACAGCTGGTTCCATATCTTCTTGGGGAACCCCATCCACAGGGCAAGCGGGTATTTGATATTCAACCATGCTTCCGATCTCAGGATATCGATGAAGTTGGTGATAATCGTCATACAACATTTTTTGAGATGATGGGAAATTGGTCTTTAGGCGATTATTTTAAAAAGGAACAACTTACTTGGTTTTGGGAATTTTTAACAAAGGAAGTTGGTTTGTCGAAGGAGAAACTCTATGTGACGGTTTTTGCCGGCGATAAAAAAAACAATTTGCCTCCCGATGACGAATCGATCAAAGTCTGGAAGGAATTAGGAATTCCGGAAAATAAAATTTTAAAATATGGTCCGGATAAAAACTGGTGGTCTAGGGCAGGAGTTCCAGATAATATGCCTCCCGGCGAACCCGGCGGACCTGACAGTGAAGTATTTTATGAATTTACCCAAATTATTCATGACAAAAAATTTGGAGAAAAATGCCATCCAAATTGTGATTGTGGACGATTCATGGAAATTGGAAATTCCGTTTTTATGCAGTACAAGAAGATGCCGAATGGTACCTTCCAAGAATTACCGGCGATGAATGTTGATTTCGGCGGAGGATTGGAAAGAATATCAGCCGCAATGAATGATAACCCAGATGTTTTTACTACTGATTTATTTTCTAAAATAATTTCTGAAATTGAAAAATTAACTGGAAAAAAATATGAAGGTATTAATAAATCAAAAATGCGAATTATTGCCGATCATCTTAAAGGTGCAACTTTTTTAATTGCTGGCGGAGTCATGCCTGGAAATAAAGAACATGGTTATGTTTTGCGACGACTACTAAGAAGAAGCGCTATTAAAATGTACGAGCTTACTGATGGAAAAACAACCGATTTTGCAGAAATTGCTGATAGCGGAGTTCTTGCAACATATGACGGATCACAAGGAATACAAAGAAACAAATTAAAAAATGAAGTTGTTACTATCATCGCTGAAGAAATAAAAAAATTTAATTTAAGTATTTCAAAAGGTCTTCGGGAGATAAAAAAAATTAATAAGGTCGATGGAAAGATCGCTTTTGACCTCTATCAAAATTTCGGTTTTCCTTATGAATTGACTGAAGAACTGTTTAGAGAAAAAGGTCAAATAATTGACAAAAAACAATTTTCTAAAGAGTTTATTAAACATAAAGAATTATCAAGATCCGCGTCAGTTGGTAAATTTAAAGGGGGTCTCGCGGATAATTCAGAACAAACAATTAAATATCATACTGCTACTCACCTACTTCATCAGGCACTATTTGACACAATGGGCGATTCGATAAGACAAGAAGGATCTAATATTACTGGCGAAAGATTTCGATTTGATTTTTATTCAATTACCAAGCCAACTGAGGAACAAATCAGGCAGGTTGAAAAAATAATAAACGACAAAATAAAAGAGTCGCTACCGGTGGAATTTAAAATCGTTCCCAAAGAAGAAGCTTTAAAACTGGGGGCAAAATCCTTCTTTAGGGAAAAATATCCTGATATGGTTAAGGTTTATTTTGTTGGTTCTTATTCAAAAGAATTTTGTGGCGGTCCCCACGTGAAAAATACATCCGAAATAGAAAAAATACATATTTATAAATTTGAAAAAATAGGAAGCAACTTATATCGCATTTACGCAAAGTAATGTAAGTGTCATTCCCGCGAAGGCGGGAATCCAGACTAAAATAACCTATGAAAAAAGATAATATCGGATTTTTAGATTTTGTTAAATTTGATTTCAGAGTTGGCGAAGTTAAAGAAGCATCCCTTCTTGAGGGATCAAAAAAATTAATCGTCTTGAAGGTTGACCTTGGTGAAGACTATGGTACTGTTGAAATTCTTTCCGGATTGGCTGAACTTTATCAACCTGAGGATTTGATCGGAAATAAATATATCGTCCTAGCCAATTTGGAACCGAAACAAATGATGGGTCGTACGTCCAACGGAATGATTTTGGTTGCCAATGACCCGGAAAAATTTGTTCTTATCCCTCTTGACAAAAAATTAAAAAACGGTACAGTTATAAGGTAATAAATTTTCAATTAACAATTTACAATTTTCAATAAACTTATGGCTAGAGCTAAAAGAGTAAATGAATCGGTCCCGCTTTCTGTTAACTATTCCCAACCAAACAACAACATCATGTATGTGATGATGGGAGTGATTACGCTTTTTTTAATATTTGTGACGGTAAAATTGTTTTCGTTGGAGAAAAAAATCAGTACTGGTGCTACAGGCGGAGCTGTTCAGCAGGAATCCCCTCTATCAGTAGACAATCTTAAAAAATATGCAAAAGAACTAAAATTGAATGCCGGAAAATTTAATAAATGTCTTGATTCCGGAGAAAAAAAGACTTTAGTAGAAAAAGATACTTCTTATGGTCAAAGTCTTGGAGTCCAAGGAACACCGGGATTTTTTATAAACGGTCAGTTCTTGGCCGGAGCCTTTCCTTTCCAATTCTTTAAAGAAATCATAGACAAGCAGCTTGACGGAACCGCTTCAACTGAATGTACGGCTTATTCGACCGATTTGCAACAGTACTGTTCTGATCCTGCAAATCTAAGTTTTAATCCGACTGCAAAGGAAGTTGATGTTAAAGGTATGGTTTCAACCGGTGCAAAAAACGGTAAAGTTACCATTGTTGAGTTTTCAGATTTTGAATGCCCATACTGCATCCGGGCTTTCCCGACTGTTGAACAGATATTGAAAGAATATAAGAATGATGTGACTTTGTACTTTAAACAGTTTCCATTGGTCCAGATTCATCAGAATGCCCAAAAAGCTGCTGAAGCTTCACTTTGTGCGGCTGACCAGGGAAAGTTCTGGGAATGGCATGATAAGATATTTACCGTTGAAGCAGCTGGCCAAGCGCAATAATCAAGTAATTTCGTGTTAATAAAAACCCCGCTGAAAAAGCGGGGTTTTGGTTTTTATCTGTTGTTGTAAAATAAATTAGACAATAATATAATAAAAAAATATGGCGACTTACACAAATAAAAAGATTTTGGTTATTTTTACCGGCGGAACCATTACTGGTAACGTTGCCAAAAGCAATATCTCGATGAATGTTCAATCAGACACAAATTCGTTTACGAGTGTATTAAATAGTTCTACTGAACTTATTAAAAAAAATTGGTCTATTGAAATAAATTATTCAACTGTGGATCTTTTTAATGTAGATAGTTCAGATATCAAACCAGAAAATTGGACAAAAATTATTGAAACGATTCAAGAAAAATACGACGATTTTGATGCCTTTATCCTATTGCACGGTACAAACACAATGGGTTATACAGCCGCAGCACTCACTTTTGCATTAGAAAATATTAATAAGCCAGTAATTTTAACCGGGTCTCAAGTACCCTTTGGATATCTTGGAACAGATTCTGTACAAAATCTTGTCAACTCCATAAGATTGGCCGTATGGAATTATCATGAAATAAAAGGAATTATAGCGGTTTTCGGAAGTGCAATTATTACTGGTACAAGAGTAAAAAAAGGCACCGAATTTGACTATGATCCTTTTCGTGCTTTTCAAACAGGATCACTTGGCCAAATTGGACGATTTATGAAGATTAATGAAATGGCCTTAAGAAAACATGTTGATTATTTATCGAAGACAAAGCCGTTAGCCATTCAATCGCGAGTACTTAGCGTGAAAAAACTATTTGATACAAAAAGCATTGCCTCGTTGACTGAATTTCCAGGGATGTCTGCTGATCTTTTTAAATCATTGGTTGAAAACAATGGAATTAAAGCTTTTATCTTCAGAGCTTTTGGGGCCGGAGATCCAAATTCCGATTTATTTCCTGCATTTCATTATTTAAAAGAGAAACAAATTCCTATTGTTGTTGCGACTCAAGCTCCCGCAGGAGTCTCTAATTTTCAAGTAAATGCAGGCGGACAATATCTAAAAGAAAATGATTTGGCAATTCCTGCTTATGACATGAGCATTGAATCAATGACGGTAAAGCTTGGCTGGTTGTTAGCTCAAAATATGAGTTACGAACAAATAAAGATAGAAATGCTTAAGGACTTACATGGAGAAATAAACATTGAAAATGAATTGATTTAATTAGTGACGCACATTGGGTTCGAATCTAAAGTATTTTGGTGGTATTTCGACAAATTATTGCCTTCCTAATAATATAAACCTCAACTTTTGTAGGTTATAAGCGATTGACACTTCTTAAGAATTAAGAAATAATCTTATCATGAGATTTTTGCTAACTAAATCATGGTTAAAATCTATCGGAGGTCTTTGTATTAATTTATCGGCCGCCTGGTTTGCTGTCGTATTTATCACTCCAAAATTATTTTATAAAGATTTTATTGACTTGATCTTTTTTTTGACAAAAACTATTGGTTTTGGTATATTTTTTCTGTTGTTATCAGTTAGAATTGAGGATATTATTAACTATGATTGACATTAAAGATATTTTAAACACTGGATATATATCTTCTGCGTTAATGATCATCATCATTCTTCTGATGATTATTGCATTCAAAAAGGACGTAAAAAAAGTTAATTAGTGACGCGTGAGGGATTCGAACCCTCGATTTGCAGGATGAGAACCTGCCGTCCTGGGCCGGGCTAGACGAACGCGCCAAAATTTGACTTTCAAGGTGCTATCAGGTAATATTTTACCATTGATCCCCTGAATTAAAAAGCGTTCTCGAGGGGATTTATTTTTTTGTTAATATGCCAAAAATACAGCTTACTCAAAAGGGTTTTGATGACTTGAAAATAGAGCATGAAGATCTTTTGAAAAATAAAAAACCAAAAGCGATCGAAAGATTAAGCAAAGCCCGTTCTATGGGAGACCTTTCGGAAAACAGTGAATACACGGCTGCCAAAGAAGAACTGGCTTTCGTTGAGGGAAGAGTCCGGGAAATTGAAGAGATACTTGAAAATGCAAACATCGTTGAAAATAATCAAACCGGCGATCAGGTTCAGGTCGGATCAACCGTCACGGTCGAGGTTGGCGGAAACAGAGAATCCTTCCAGATCGTTGGTGAATTTGAAGCCGATCCGATGAATAAAAAACTTTCACAAAATTCTCCCATCGGCCAGGCTTTAATTAACAGAAAAATAGGAAACATAGTTGAAGTCAATATTCCTGCCGGCAAAATTCAATATAAAATCATTGAAATAAAATAACGATTCCTGATATACTTCTTCTATGATTTGGGCAGACCGCGAGGCGAAAAGATTAAAAGAGCGAAATTTACCCCTTGAATGGGCGGATGATATGAAAACCCCGTCAGGACGAATTCACGTCGGATCCCTGCGGGGAGTCATCGTCCATGATTTAATTCATAAAGCTTTAAAAGATATCGGCGTCAAAACAAAATTTTCCTATGTCTTTAATGACATGGATCAGATGGATGGAATGCCTTCATATCTAGATAAAAATAAATGGGGGAAGTATATGGGCTGCCCGCTTTATCAAATTCCTTCGCCGGAGCCGGGATTTAAATCTTTTGCGCAGTATTATGCAAAAGAATTCATTGAAGTTTTTAATTCGATAAACTGCCATCCACAAATTATTTGGTCGTCAGAGCTTCACCGATCTGGAAAAATGAACGAGGTTATTAAACTCATTCTGGATAAAGCTGATGTTGTCCGAGATATTTACAAAAAAGTGGTAAAAAAAGAACGTCCTGCCAACTGGTTTCCTTATAATCCAATCTGTGAAAAATGTGGAAAAATTGGCACGACTAACGTTTACAAATGGGATGGTAAATACGTCTATTATCGTTGTGAGCCGGAAATAATCGAATGGGCTAAGGGATGTGGTTATGAAGGTAAGATTGAACCGGTTAACGAAAATGGTAAACTCTCTTGGAGATTAGACTGGCCAGCTCATTGGAAAGTCATTGGAGTGACAATTGAATCTTCCGGTAAAGATCATATGTCTTCCGGAGGATCCTATGATATGGCTGTTCATTTTTGTAAAGAAATCTTGGGAACCGTTGCACCGGACGCGCTTGGTGGCTACGAATGGTTTACAATCGGCGGTAAAAAAATGTCATCCTCAAAGGGAATAGGTTCATCGGCTAAAGAAGTTTCCGAAATTTTGCCTCCGGATGTTTTCAGATTTATGCAGGTCAGAACACCAATAAAAACTCACTTGGATTTTGATCCGTTTGGTGATACGATCCTAAATCTTTTTGACGACTATGACCGGTGTCTGAATAATTATTTTTTAAAGCTGGAAAATAAACTGCCAAAAGATAAAGCCGGAGAAGTGGCGGCAGACTATGCCAGGATTATTGAACTATCTGAAGTGAAGCCTCTGCCAAAAAAAAGATTATATTTGCCGAGATTTAGAACGGTTGCAAATTTATTAAAAACAAAAAATGATAATTTATTAACTTTTTTTGAAACCCTAAATAAAAAACAGCTGACTACGGAAGAAAAAGAAATTCTTGATGAAAGAATAAAATATGCAAAAATTTATTTAGATAAATACGAAGGAGATAAAACTGAGATGACCGTTAAACCGTTTTCTTTAACTGAAAAACAAAAAGAGTTTCTGAAAATCCTTAAAGAAAATCTTGAGAATCAGACTGACGATCCTCAGTTAACGGTTTTCCAAAGTATAAAACAGTCGAACATTCAAGCGAGAGAAGCTTTTTCAGCTTTTTATAATACTTTGACCGGTAAGTCTTTCGGCCCGAAAGCGGGGGATCTGATCAAACAATTAGGTATCGAAAAAGTCATTAGTCTGATTACAAATCAGAAAGAAACCAAAGAAACAAAATCCGTTTATTTATTCCCTACCATTAAAAAACCGGAAATATTTTCTATCGACCCTAAAGTTAGTCAAAAATATCCATCAATCAACATCGGAATTGCCGTGATCAAGAATATTAATATCAAAAAATCTGACCCAAAACTTGCTGAGGAAATTAACAAATTTGTCCAATCCCAATCACATTTGTCGAACGAAATAATCAGCTCATATCCTGAAGTTTTGACCTACCGGAAATTATATAAAGAGATGGGGGTCGACTGGCATTCACGCCGGCCGTCTCCAGAGGCATTGCTGAGAAGAATTTCTCAAAAGAAAGATCTGTATCAGATTAATACCTGCGTTGATTCGTATAACCTGATCGTTATGAAAAACCGGGTATCGGTCGGTGCTTTCGACTATGACAAATTTAAGTTTCCAACCATCATGCGCTTTCCCAATGACGGCGAAGAAATTTTATTATTAGGAGACAAAGAACCAACGAAATTCAGATCAATTGAGCTTGCCTATTTCGACAAATCAGGTGGATATAACATCGACTTTAATTACCGTGATGCTCAAAGGACTGCCGTGACCGAAGAAACCAAGGATATTTTACTTAACATCGATGGTATTTTTGATATTGACAGAAATAAAGTTGAAAAATCCTTAAGAGAATCTATAGATATGATATTAAAATACTGCGGCGGCACTGTTGAATTTGCTGGAATAGTTTCAGCCACATAAAAGTGAAAAAGATTTTAATCGCGTCTGGTAATCCCGGTAAAATAACTGAAATTAAAATTGGACTGCAAAAATTAAAAAATCTCGGAATTGAGGTCTTAACATTAAACGACGTAAAAGTGGGGGAGAACAAACCAGAAGAGAACGGTAAAACCTTTAAAGATAACGCGCTGATTAAGGCCATATTTTATGCCGATCAGACTCGCTTACCGGTGGTCTCAGACGACGGCGGGTTGATCATCCCCTATCTTAATAACGAACCTGGAGTTAAGTCAAAACGTTGGCTGGGACGGGACGCAACTGATTCAGAGCTTATCAACCATACCCTATACAACCTACGCGGTTGTACAGGCTCAAAAAGAATTGCGTATCTTGAAACTGTTCTTTGTTTTTACAATCCTCAAACAAATACAATTATTTTTGAAAGGGAAAAAATATCCGGACATATCTCTGAGGTTCCTTCGTCAAAAAGAATTACCGGTTATCCTTTCCGGGCAGTATTCATCGTCGATAAATTCAAAAAATATTATGATGAGTTGACTGAGGAGGAACATCAACAAGTTAATCACAGATTGAAAGCATTGAAGAGATTAACAAAAAAGATTGATAATTTGATATGATAATCAAATATGCTTTCACTCGACTATATTCGTGCCAACAAATCCAAAGTAATTGAAGCAGCCAAAAACAAAAACCGTCAGATTGATATTGAAAAAATCCTGAAGCTTGACGATCAAAGGCGCGAGTTGATTCAAAAAGTCCAGGTTCTTCGTGAGGAAAGAAACAAAACTTCCCATGGTAAACCTGATGAAAAAACTATTGCCCGCGGAAAAGAAATTAAAGAAGAATTAAAAAAGCTTGAGGAAACTCTTGTTAGCACATTAGACCAATTAGACTCATTAGTCTCATTTGTTCCAAATATCCCATTACCTGAAGTTCCTGTTGGTAAAGATGAATCCGGAAATAAGGAAGTTAAAAAGTGGGGGGAAATTCCAAAGTTTGATTTTGAAGTAAAGTCTCATCTCGACCTTGGATTATCTCTCGATTTGTTTGACTTGGAACGGGGGTCAAAGGTCTCCGGTTTCCGCGGATATTTTCTGAAAAACCAGGCCGCCCAACTGCAATTTGCAATTCTTTTTTACGTCTTCCAAAAATTAGTTAAGAAAGGTTATGTCCCGATGATCGCGCCATCAATTGTCAAGGGTTTTACTCTTTTTGGCTCGGGACAGTTTCCATGGGGAGAGCAGGAAGTTTATAAACTAAACGATGAGGATGCCTATCTTGCCGGAACTGCTGAAGTCCCGGTCACTTCCTATTTTTCCGGAGAAATATTAAAAGAATCAGAACTTCCAAAAAAATTTGTCGCTTTCTCTCCGTGTTTTCGGCGGGAAGCCGGTGCTTACGGAAAAGATACCAAAGGCCTATACCGTGTTCATGAATTCTGGAAAGTTGAACAGGTGATCATTGCCGGGTCGGACGTCGAGGAATCCAAAAAACTTCACCTCGAACTGCAAAAAAACACTGAGGAAATTCTCGAAGATTTTAAAATACCCTACCGGAGACTTTTGATGTGTACCGGGGATATGGGAGAGCCGCAGATATTTAAATTTGACACGGAAATCTGGATGCCTTATAGAAAAGGCTACGGAGAAATTGCTTCCAATTCGATCATGGGAGATTTTCAGACCCGCCGGCTTAAAATAAAATATCGAAAAAAAGATAATACGACGGAATACTGTTATTCTCTAAATGATACGGCAGTTCCTTCACCAAGAATTTTAATCGCAATTTTTGAGAACTATCAGCAGAAGGATGGAAGCATCAAAGTACCGGAAGTATTACAATCACTAGTCGGGTTCAAAGAGATACCTCCAAAAAAATAATTTTACGGTTTTGCAGTTGGCGTTGGTGATGCTAAAGAAGACTGCGCGCAGTTAACCGTATTTTCCGTTCCCTTTACAAAAAATTCTTTTCTTCCGTAAAAACAGTTTTTTTCAACTACGTTACCGGGCTTTTCATACCATTTATTACCGGTTCCATAATTTTTTAACAGGTAGCTCATCACCCTATTCCAGATTGGAGCCGCACCGGTGATTCCTGAGGTTAGATATGGATTCATCGGAGTATTATCATTATTGCCTACCCAAACGGTCACTAAAAATTCCGGAGTATATCCGATTGTCCAGTTATCTTTTTTATCATTAGTAGTTCCTGTTTTCACAGCCACTTTATATCCTGGAATTTCCAAAGCGGAACCAGGTCCGAAGGCAAATGTCCTGGCAAAATTATCAGACAAAATATCACTGATGATATAGGCAATAGCGGGATCAACTTCACGGATTTTAAAAGGTGTCATTTCCCGAATCGTGCTACCTTCATTATCTTCAATCTTTTGAAAATAATTAATCGGCATTTTGTATCCCAAATTCGCCAATACTCCAAACGCTTCAGCCATATCGACCATTGTCACTTCACCGCCCCCGAGGGTTAAAGATAAGCCATAACGGGATTTATCATTCCAAGTGCCAATACCCATTTTAGCCGCAAAATCAATAAAATTATTTACCCCAAGGCTGTTTAAAGTTTTAACGGCAGTAATGTTATAAGAGTTCGCCAGCGCATAGCGCAAAGGTACTTTACCATGGAACTTGTTGTCATAATTTACCGGCCGGTATGCTTCAGATCCGGCAATATTGAAAACCACTGGAGAATCATCAAGGATCGAAGCCGCAGTAAAACCTTTTTGCAATGCTAAAGAATACATGATCGGTTTGATTGAACTTCCCGGTTGGCGGAGTGCAGTTGTGACATTAAAAGCTCCAAATGGCTGATTAAAATAATCAACTGAACCAACCATCGCCAATATCTCACCTGTTGACGGTCGTGTGACTAAGATGGCCCCGTTGGTAACATTTAAATAATTAATTTTTTCCAGTTCTTCTTTAAGGATTTTTTCCGCTTCTTCCTGAATTTTAATATCCAAAGTCGTTTTAACTTTCAATCCCCCCTCTTCAACGGTTTTAATTCCGTAATAATTTTCCAAGAGATTTTTCGTATAAAAAACAAAGTGCGGAGCTCTAATAGCTATTTTTGGTGGCAGTACTTCAATTTCTAATTTTTCACTTTTTGCCTTTTGCTCTTGACTTATATATCCCTGATTCTTCATCGAATTTAAAACCTCGTTACGTCTGATTTTAGCCGCCTCGGGATTAGTATATGGAGAATATAAAGACGGGGCTTGTGGTAATCCTGCAAGCAAAGCGGCCTCTTCTAAACTTAGATCTTTTGCCCTTTTTCCAAAATATGTTTTTGAGGCCTCTTCAATTCCATAAGATGATCCTCCGTAAGGAACCTGATTTAAATACATTTCCAAAATCTGATCTTTACTGAAAATCTTTTCTGTCCACAAAGCTAAAATTACTTCTTTAACTTTTCTTGTTATCGTTCTTTCAGGAGTCAATAATGCAGTCTTTACCAGTTGCTGAGTAATGGTTGATCCGCCCTGCAAATTTTTGTTAATGACCATTTCTTTAACGGCTCTCACCATACCCGAAAAAACTGCCACCCCTTGATGCCGGTAAAAATCCTTGTCCTCGATTGAGATTGCTGCCTGAACCACAAAGGGCGGCAGTTCTTTTAACTTTACCGGTGTTCTATTTTGCTCCCTGTAGATTTCATACAATAAAGTATTATTCCTGTCGTAAATATGGGTTGATAAAGGATAGTTGGTTTTTCCGATATTATATGGAGACGGTAGATCTTTAATAAAAAAATATGACTGTAGAAATAAGACAAATACAGTAGTAACCAAACACCCGAGAAAAAAATATTTTGCTTTTTCAAAAATTTGCGGCTGACTGGTTAAAATTGGCGGCAGTTTGTATTTAGGTAATATTACTTTTGGAAGTTTGATAACCGGAAATTTTACAGCTGGAAGTTTTACATTTGGCAACTTAACAGGCTTTATTTTTATACTAGATACTTTTTGATAGACAAACTTAAAAAAGTTAATCAGTAAATTAAAAATGAAAAACGCCAGTGTTTTTATGATTTTTTCGGTGATCTCACCAATAATAATGAAGAAATTTACTATGTAATATAGTCCTTTAAACAATACTCCGACAAAGGCAGACAGGCTTGATTTCATGAGGTGAATTTTATCATATATTATAGGTTTATTCAATCACAATTTATATCCTATATCTTAGTGAGCTTAGCAGTTACCACCAATCTTTCCAACCAAGTTCCCGGAGGTTCGCAAGTAATCAGGGTTAAGTAGGAATCATCCTTTTTCTGTTCTAATACCGAAATATCCTTCGGTTTTACGATAAATAAAGTCGTTACTTCATATTGATATTCAAACTCGCCGATATTGACAAATATTTTATCACCCTTTTCAAGGGAAGAAAGATAGGTAAATATAGTTTTGTAATCTTTGGGATTATAAAGCTGAGGCAAAGTGGAATGTCCAAAGATAGCGACATTGCCGTATTCACCAGGCAACGACTGGGGTAGATAATGAACCAGGCTTTTCGTTAAGTCTTCTCCACCGACAACTACCTTGGCATTCTTAATATTTAGTTTTGGAACCGATAAAGTGTATTCTTTAACGGTTAACTGTGATAATTGATTTAATTGAGGTGATGCAGGAAACCAAATACTTGCCTGGGTATAATCACGGAGATTGTTCGAAAAAATATTAAAAGATCCTAAGACCGAATTTGCCTCCTTTAACGATGAGGCCATATTCTGATCTGAAACCGGAGCATTGATGTTATTTTTCAAAAATAATTTTGAATATATTGAAAAAGAAACAATCGGGTAAAAAGACCAAAATAAAAGCATTGTCCCGGCAAACAAAAAAATGTAAGAAAAAAAGTTAACTGTTTTTCTTTTAGAAGTATAGTGTTTCTTTTTAAGATAGATATGGAGAGCCATATTTATAAACTGGAACTTTCCAAATTAATATTTTTTATAAAAAAAGGCAGAAATTTATCCAAGACCGGTAAAGGTTCATCAATATTAATATTATAGCCGTCAATTTTATATTCTTTTTTCAAAATCTCCTTGACCTTTGACTGATTTTTTCCCAAAACACTTTTTTTAATGCCGTCAGTTGATATTTTAATAACCGCCTTCGCCTTAACTTCCGCGTCAATTGTTAATAAATCATCTTCTTTTACGATTTTATTTACTGTATAGGAAATATTTCCTTTCTCAATACTGTAGTTTTCCTTTACTTCCGGACTAAATAAAACTATGACTTTATTAATAAAACTGTCTTTATCATATAAATACTGAGTTGTATCGGCAGTTGCCTGAAGAGTTAATTTACTACCTTCCTCTCCGATTTCTTTCGAAAAAACTATTTTACTGAGAACAACTTCCGATATCGAAGATGCGACCGCCTCATTCGGCAGAACTTTTATTGAGGGGATCTCTTTTTTAGCCTTATTCATAATGGCCGTCTTTAAATCATCCTGATCTTTTTTTGAAACCGTTTGGATTTGTTTTTTGCTGCCTCCCGTAAAAGCCGATTCATTAACGGCAAAAAAGGTTGATGAAGATAGCCCGTCAAAAGCGAATCTTTGACTTTTAGCTAGATTACTTTCCGGTCCGATTTGAGCCGCTGTAACCGCGCCGGTATTTTTACCCGGCAATTTTGCTGAGCCGTCTGCCGTCAAGCTGGAGGAAGCGACTTTTACTTCCGAGTCCAATATAAAATTTAACTTGGCCGCCTGAAGCACCGATCCTTTGGTAAAAACTTTTTCCTTGTCATCAAAATTGGAGATCGTCACTTGACCCCGGGCTTTGTCACCGATATCCTGTTTTCCGGTTGTGTTGGCGGTTTCGGAAAAACTGGCCGAAGAACTGGAAGTCCGGTAACCTAATTCAATTTTAACGGTTTTTTCCAGATTTTGAGTCGGCAAAAAAACGGTCAGTTTGGCTTTATGAAAAAAATACTCGTTAGCGAATAACCCAACGGCAATTATTAAAACGCCGATTATTATAAATATTTTTCCCGATAAATTTACTTTAAAGTTTGCTAAAAATCCGCCGGAAAATTCTTTAAATTTATTTAAATAATTTGTTTTGGGCAAAATAACTTTTGGTGCCGGTAATTCCTTCTCCCCAATATCTTCATTAATCATAAAGCCGAAATTTTCCGTGGATTTCTCGATTTTTTCAGGTTTATTAGTCTCTACCGCAACTCCCTTTATCTGCTCTCCGAAAATATCCATCAGTCCGTTGATCACTTCGTCTTCGGACAAGATATCTATCTTGGGAATCTGAGCAAAAAAATCTCCACTCCAGCGGTGGCTTAATATTTTAGTGGCTGTCTCATCAAGATTGCCGGAATCATATAAAATAATCCGGGCCGGTAAAAGACTGGTTTTTTTTATTTCCTCAAAACCTTCAGTCAAATCGGCAATGATATCATCCGTCCGGCCGAGAACTTTTTTAGAATCGAGTTTTCCGCCTTTGTAAGAAAATATTCCTAATTGGGTTTCGTCAATTTCAATCAATAAAGCATTCAAGGAAATCTTATCTTCTTTCTGGAGATAAAAACTGATTGCTTCAAAGCATTCGATATACCCCATCGGTTGAAGATCAAGGGCCTTGGTTAATTGTTTTATTTTTTGTAAGTAAACAGATTTGATGTCGCCGATCTTTTCGTCAACTAAATGCGAGTAAACAAAGATAATTGTTTTTTTAATTTCAAGGTCAAGATTTTTTTCCAATTTATACAATGCCTCATCAACATCATTGGTCAGACTTTCCCAACCGTTGGTATAAGAAAATTTTTCCCGGTCAACTAATTCCAACCGGACGCTTTCTTTTAAAAATATCATCACCATCCCCTGGTTTTCTTTTAAAAATATTCCCAGGAAAAATTCCTTATTAGCTTTACTGGAAAAAAATGGTATCTTCATATTTATTATTAATTTTATAAGTTCGGTAATCTTGTTACGCTCGGTACCGTATTTTTCGACCGCCTCACCCCTATAGGGGCCCCAGGCGATTGTCTCAAAATACTTGTACCTTGCTTATTTTGTATCTTAAAATAGCGAAGGGATCAAATTTTTTGCGGTTTTATGTTTTCCGTCAAAAAATTTTCGATCCCGAGCTATTAATATCACTCACTAATATTATACTTTGTAAACACCTGGGTTAAGCCGGCCTTAGCCGTTTC
>CAZMBH010000005.1:0-3710 GCA_964564535.1 uncultured Gammaproteobacteria bacterium | reverse complement strand
ACTCACTAATATTATACTTTGTAAACACCTGGGTTAAGCCGGCCTTAGCCGTTTCTAAAGCTTCCTTATAAGTAACTCCCAAAATCGTACTATTAACGGCATTTTCCAGATATTTTATTATCTCATCATTCAATCCATTATCATAGGTCCTTGAAATTAACGGCAGAGAATACAAATTATTAGCCTGTTTAATTACCGCGGAAAGATAAGGATTTTGGGCTAAAAGAGGAGCCAGATCAACCCGGGAATAGGGCTCGCCGAAAGGTCTGGTTTTGCTTTGAATCTCATAAAGCTTGGTCATATTTTCCTTTTCGCTTAAAAATCTTAAGAATTTCCAGGCTTCCAACTGATTATTGCTGAATCTTGAAACGCCTTCAACCCAATATGATGCCAGCGAAAGGGAAGCCGTCCCGGGAACAACCGGAACCGGTACCACCTTAATATCTATATCCGGATTAATAGCCTTGAT
This sequence comes from uncultured Gammaproteobacteria bacterium, assembly GCA_964564535.1. Taxonomy (GTDB): domain Bacteria; phylum Patescibacteriota; class Microgenomatia; order UBA1406; family GWC2-37-13; genus GWC2-37-13. Next base: position 3,241 of record CAZMBH010000005.1, on the reverse strand, counting down.
CGATAAAATTTCCCAGGAAGGAACGATGATCATGGCCACTTTTTCCTGAGCAAAGGCGGTTGTTGAATTGGGCATATCTTCAGTCCAATATCCTTGAGGAGGTTCATTAAATTTCCTGTAAATTTCCAAGGCACCGGCCGCTTCGGCCTGATTTAGTTTACTAAGTGCCCCGCCGTTTTGTAACAAAAGTAGTCCAAAAATATCGGAAAAGTGATCAACATTACCGGCTGTTCCCAAAGCAATACCGGATGTAATTAAATTACCGGCCTGATCTTTCACGGTTAACCTAGGAACTATTTCGGTGATGTCATCCCAGGTCGTGGGAACAGTCGAGATACCGGCTTTTCTAAATAACCCCTGGTTATAAACTAAAACCAAGCTGTCAATTTCCAAAGGCAGTCCGTAATAATAATTACCGACTTTTAGATCTTTTTTATGGATCGGATAAAAAGTTTTGTCAAATTCGTCCCCGTTCATCACCGTTGGCGGCAACGGAGCCACAATATCTTTTATCTCCGGCAGCCAGGTATTATGAAACCGGAAGATATCGGGTTTTTCGATCGTTGCGGCGCTGTTTCCCTCGGATTTGGTCCGGCTGACCAATTTTTCCCGGTAGCTTTGCGGATTCATTTTTTGGTAGGTTATTTTGATATTAGGATATTTTTGTTGGTAAGCCGTAATCATCGGATCGATCATCTCTTTATCCTCCCACAAACCCCAATAGATCAGATTAACCTGTTTACTGCTTGATTTTCCGGAAAAAATAGCTCGGAAAATAACAACTAGTAAAATTAAAAATAGGATTGACCCACCAATTATAAAAATATACTGGGTTTTACTTTCCTGATACACCGGAGGCGGCAGATCATCGGGTGGCGGAGATTCGATATTGGTCGTTGTTAATTCCTGTGGTGCTTCTTCAACCGGAGGAGCTTCCTCACTGACGGTTTCAAAGACCGGAGGATTTGTGTCAGGTTGCTTTTCTTCCGGAATTATTTTATCATCATCCATACTATCATGATATCAAATATTCGCAATATTAGAGGTAATTTTTTATTGTTTTTACTGACTGTTATTGGTTTAACTGTTTTTGGTATTTCAACTTTTATTTTTTTTAAACAGGAGAAAAATGTCGGTGATAAAATTTATCCGAACGTCTACCTGGATAAACAAAATTTTGGTCTAAAAACCAAGGAGGAAGTGGTTGAATTTTATAAAAAAAAGTCTTCTAAATTAGATAATACTTCGGTAACGGTTATTTATGCCGACAGCCCTATCTCAACCTTTTCCGCCCAAACACTTGGGTTAAAATATGACGGAGACACGATTGCCGAAAGAGCCTATCTGATTGGAAGGTCAAGTAACCAACCGTCAAAATACCTGCAAAAATTTCTGACAATTTTTAATTTAAGAAAATTCTATTTTGATAGCCAAATCGTTTACGATAATTCTGATGTTAAGGAATTTCTGGACGTCAGTCAGGAAAAATATAATCTTACGGCAAAAAATGCCCTTTTTAAATTTGAAAAAGGAAAAGTGATTGAGTTCCGTAAGGAAACTGATGGATTGAAAATTAAATCTGATCAATTCCTTCCGGACTTTGATAAAACAGTTGCTGATTTTAAAACCGATCCCGCCAATAAAAAGGTTATTTTAGTATCTGAAGTTATCAAACCGGAAATAAAATTGGCAGATATTAACGAATACGGAATTGAGGAATTTATCGCCGAAGGCAAGTCCGATTACACCCATTCCATTCCCCAAAGAATTCATAATCTGACCCTGGCCGCTTCAAAGTTTAACGGAGTTCTGATTCCCAAAGGAAAAATATTTTCTTTTAACGATGCCGTCGGAGATATCTCAGCTCTGACCGGATACCAGCCGGCTTACATTATTAAAGAAGGAAAGACAGTTTTAGGCGACGGCGGCGGCGTCTGTCAAGTCTCAACCACTTTATTCCGGGCGGCTCTAAACGCCGGTCTTCCCGTTATTGAACGCAATGCTCATGCTTACCGGGTCGGTTACTATGAAAATGATTCCCAACCGGGTTTTGATGCGACCGTCTACGGACCGACGGTTGATCTGAAGATAAAAAACGATACCCCCGGATATATTTTGATTGAAACGGAGATCGATAAAGAAAATAATCTTTTGTATTTCAGATTTTATGGAAAAAAGGATACCCGCCGGGTTGAGATTTCTAAAGCGACCGTCTATGATGTTGTTCCGGCTCTTCCGCCAAAATACCAGGACGATCCGACCTTAAAAAAGGGAGTGACAAAACAGGTTGATTTTGCCGCCGGGGGTGCTAAAGCATTTTTTACTTATAAAGTATTCCAGGGAAGCAACAAAGTGATTGACGATAAATTCTTTTCTAACTTCCGCCCCTGGGCAGCGGTTTATTTGGTAGGGACAGCAGATTAATTATCTAAACCATCTCGCTCTTCCAAGTTTGTAATGCAGATCCTTATTTCTTCTCTCTCCGATTATTTTGGCCGGGACTCCGCCGACGATGGCAAAGGGCGGAACGTCTTTGGTGACAACGGCTCCGGCGCCAATAATGGCTCCCCTACCGACTGTCACTCCGGCGAGAACGATCGCCCTCGGTCCGATAAAAACATAATCCTCAATTTTTACAGGAGCATTAGTTGCTGTAAAATTCTCATCATTGACATTATGTTCGCTGTTATAGATCATTACTTCGCTGGCGATATCAACGTGGCTACCGATTGATAGTTTGTCCCGGCCGTCAAGTACCGCTCCTTCGCCGATAATCGTGTCGTCTCCGACGGAAATATTTCTCGGGTCATAAAATCTGGCTTTTGTATGAATGGTTGATCCTCTACCGATCTTTATTCCAAAAAGTCGATAGACAAATTTCCTATAACAGTGTGAGGGAACATAACCGACTAAATGAAGTTTAAATACGATAAGCTCCAACCAAATATTTCCTATCCTGTTTACAACTTTTCCAAAAATCTCGCCCATCGTCAACACTTTTCCATTCTTGTCTTTGATCATGATAAGTTAATTATATCAAAAATTTTATTAGGTCTTTTGCCGCCTTTAATCAATCTTATTTTACCCTCTGTTACTTTAAAATAACTCGCCAGGATTTGTTTTACTTTTTGATTAGCCATTCCTCCTTCTGCCTTTTCTTTTACCTTAACCAAATAACTATCCGGTGATTTTTTTATAATCTCATCCTTTTTCGATCCCGGAGTAACTTTGACTTTGATTA
>CAZMBH010000004.1:0-34467 GCA_964564535.1 uncultured Gammaproteobacteria bacterium | reverse complement strand
TTATTAATGCCATGTTGCGCTCGATTGCAGTTTTGATAATTGCTTGTCCATGTGCGATGGGACTGGCAACTCCAACGGCTATTATGGTTGGAACAGGAATCGGTGCTCAACACGGGATATTAATAAAGGATGCTGAAAGTTTAGAGACCGCTCATAAAGTTAACACTATTATTTTTGATAAAACGGGGACTTTAACGAAAGGAAAGCCGGAAGTAACAGATGTTATATCAAATATCAAAAATCAAAAAGATTTAATTCAATTAGCCGCCTCTATTGAAAAACTTTCAGAACATCCACTTGGGGAGGCGATTGTGAAAAAAGCAGAAGAGAAAAACCTTGCCCTGAGCAAAGTCGAAAGGTTTAAATCTTTAACAGGTAAGGGTGTTGAAGGAGTTGTAAATGGAAAAAAAGTCTATGTTGGCAGATTACTACAATCTGACTCGTTTACTGAAGGTGAAAACTTAAAAAAACAAGGGAAGACCGTTGTTTATATTTATATTGAAGATAAATTAGCCGGATTAATCGCCATCGCCGATACGATAAAAGAGAGTGCAAAAGAGGCAATCTTTACTTTAAATAAAATGGGGATTGAAACAGCAATGATAACCGGAGATAATTCAGCCACTGCAACGGCAATTGGAAAAAAACTAGGAATAAAAACTGTTCTTGCTGAAGTAATGCCGCAAGATAAAGAACGGGAAGTAAAAAAGATCCAAAAATTAGGGAAGGTAGTAGCTATGGTTGGGGACGGAATCAACGACGCTCCGGCATTAGCAGCCGCTGATGTTGGGATTGCTATGGGGAGTGGCACTGACGTTGCCATCGAGGTAGCCGGGATAACTTTAGTTAATAAGAATTTGATGTCTGTTGTATCAGCCATTCAATTATCTAAAAAAACAATGAAAACAATAAAGTTAAACTTATTTTGGGCTTTCGCGTATAATGTAGTTTTAATACCTGTAGCCATGATCGGGTGGATCAGCCCTATTTTAGCATCCGGTGCTATGGCGTTTTCAAGCATTTCAGTAATTACAAATTCTCTTTTATTAAAAAGAGCAAAGATATAAATCTATGATACGCGAAGGATGTTGTGGTGGACCAAAAAAACCAAGTAAATAATTATGGCTAAATTCAAGAAATGCACTCTATACATTAAAGGTATGCACTGTCCGTCTTGTGAAATTTTGATTACCGATAAGTTTAAGGAAATGCCTAATGTGGTCTCGGTTAAGTCAAACTTTCAAAAACAGGAAGCGGAAGTTTATTTTAATGGCGACCTGGATAAGGATACGGTTAACAAAAATATAAGACAGTTTGGCTATGAAATAGGGGAGAGAAAAAACGAAGACGAAGAAAGAGAACCTTTGAGTAAAAAGATTTTAGAATCTTTTTTAATCGCTGCCGGTTTAGGACTCATATATTTAATAGCCAAAGAAATAAATATTATTCCTGATATCAATATCACCGGCAATTTAAATTTATTAACGGTCTTATTTTTAGGACTGGTTGCTTCAATTTCGACCTGTATGGCGACGTCTGGAGCCTTGTTTTTATCAACGATCGGTAAAAAAACTAACAACATAAAACAAGCAATTTTCTTTAGCTTAGGCAGAATCATTTCTTATGGTTTTTTTGGTTTTATTGCCGGGTTAGTGGGCAGTGTCATCATTACCAATCTAAAATTTGGAACGGGATTGACTTTGCTTGCAGCCGTTTTCATGATTCTTTTGGGGCTTGATATGTTAAAAATTCTTTCATTCGCTGCCATTATTCCATTTGGGGCGACCTCAAATATTTTTAGAAAATTAGAAAACTTTTTAATCAAAGATCCCCACAAATCAGCTTTCTTGCTGGGCGTAATCACTTATTTTTTGCCCTGTGGATTTACCCAAGCTACTCAGGTTTATGCTTTAGGATTAGCATCCCCATGGCAAAGCGCATTGACAATGGCGGTTTTTGCCGTTGGAACGGCCCCGGCGATTTTATTTATTGGATCCTTACGGAATCTTTTGAAAAGTAACTTTTATAAATACTTTATGAAAGTAGTTGCCGTTGGAGTTTTGATCCTAGGGCTTTATTACGTCAGTAATTTTCTTTCAATTTACGGAATTAATTTTGGTGTAAATAAGATAAATACTGGAACTTTTACGGATGTGGAAATAGAAAATGGAAAACAGATTATCAATATGGATGTGATTGCTTCGGGTTATGTGCCAAATTATTTCTCTGTAAAAAAGGGAATTCCGGTTAAATGGGTGATCAACGGTAAAAATGTCTTTGGCTGTCAGGGTTATTTCGTTGTTCCTAAATTAAATATTCAGAAGGCTTTGGATCCAGGCGAAAATATCTTTGAGTTTACTCCTAAAGATTTAGGCTTTATTAACTTTTCCTGTGGAATGGGCATGTATCGAGGACGGATAGAAGTGGTTAATTAGGACCATTTGACTATTTAACTCGATAGCTGATATTATATGCTTGGAGGAGAATCACGAGAAACAACATTACATTTAACAAAAAAAGCAGAAGGACTTCATAAAAGTTTTATTGCCTTCAAAGATCAGTTACCTATAAATCAGTCTGAAAGGTTGGGAGTTGTAATTCCGGCAAGAAAAGCCTCTCATTTTATGAGAGCTAACATGTTGTTTTTGAGCAATCAAATTCAAGAATGTGTTGAAAAAGGAAAAATATCAGGAGCGGATGTAGTTGTCGTTTTAAATAGAGGTGGAGTTGAAGATGATAGAGTATTTGCTAACCAGTTTCTTGACAATAATATGACCAAATTAATTTTATATGAGAGGTCAGGACATCTGTACAAAGAAAAAGAATTTCTTAATGAAACAGATATTACTCCGGCAGAGTCTGACAAAATAAGAGCTATTTTTATTATTCAGGAAGATATTGATGGGAACGCTGGACACACTAACGCTTTAAGAACGGGTTTTAACGCTTTCGTAGAGGTAGCGAAAAAAAGTGGTAAAGTAAATAAATATTATTTAACTACAGATACTGATAATAGAATATATGCTGAAAAAAAAGAAGAAGGATATTCTGGAAACGGCCTTTTGGCTTTAATGGATCAACTCGAAACAAATAATTATTTTGCTGCTGGAGCAAAAGTAGAACCAGTGGTTACTGAAGCAGATGGTAATTTTAATTTCACAAAAAAAGTTACAGCTTTAATTAGAGCAACAGCCAATCTTCATACTACTGCAAAGGGTTTTCAATGGTCTCCAGGGGGAGGAACTTTAGCGAAAGGAGCTGACGCTTTAGCAGCTCATGCTGCTGTAACTAATGAAAATATGGAAGTTCCTGATGTCAGTTTTACTGTTTTAACGGGTGGCATTTTAAACAAAATGATTAATGTTAGTAAAAATATAACTGTTTTAGATGATGCTCCCGAAGAAGTAAATATGACAATGCGACAATTAATTTCTTTAAAGAACACTGTACACGATTGGGCTAAAAGTGGTCAACCACTTCAAGAGTTAGTTAATAGAAATGATATTCCCTCGGGTTGGAAAAAATTAGTCAGATGGATGCAGGGTCAAAAATTTGCGGAAGCCTTTTTTGGAAAAGATCTAATGAGTCTAGTAGCTCAACCTCATTTAATTAATATTGTTCTTGGAAACCTACATACAACACTTGATAGATATCACTACAGTAAAGATGCCATAAAAGAAATAATCTCTTTAATTAAGGAATTCCCCTCATATTTAATTATTAAAAGCGCGGTGCGCAAGAAAAACGATAAAGGAGTTCATGAAAGCGCTATTTGGTAAAATGAAAAAAATTTGCAAATATTAATTTAGTGATTAAGTATCCAAATAATCCTCCAACTAGTACATCCAAAAAATAATGACAACCGAGGTAGATTCTGGAATAGCTGATTAAAATTGCAACTATGTAATAGAACCAACGCCTTTTATTGTCAAAAAAAGTCAGGACTGTGGCGGCGGCAAAGGCGGTGGCGGCATGAACCGAGGGAAAAGAGAAATCCGTTGGGCAGATAAAACCGGTTGAAAAAGGACGTAAACGCATAAAAATGTTTTTTAAAACAATGTCAGATAAAAGAAAAGTCAGTAGAAAAGATAAAGAAAAAATAAAAATAAATTTTTTATCCTGTTTGGTAATTCCGGGATTTTTCCGCTCTTCTAAGATCAAAACAATTAACATTACCAATAACCAAATAAAAATAAAGCTTCCTTTTAAAGAAAAAAAAGAAAAAAAGTAATCAAAAAACTGATTATGGGGAATTGATTTACTAAACAAATTTGTTAAAAAATAATCCAAGGAGATGATTTTGTCCATAGTAAACATTATAATTGATACCACATGGAAAAAATTAAATATATAATCTTTGATTTTGACGGAACAATCGCCGATACCCTTCCTCTTAGTTTCCAAAAGTTTCTGGACATTGCTCATATGCTTCATTTAGACGATCTTAGTGAACGACAGATAATTAAAGAAATACGGTCAAAAAGTTACCAGGAATTACTTAAGGGTAGTTTTAATAAGGCGTGGCTTAAGCTCCCATATGTCATAAAAATGATCAAAGATATGCAGGTAGAATTGGAGAAAGAAATGAAAAATATTAAATTTTTTCCCGGGGTTGAAAAATTTCTTTATGATTTAAAAGATAAAGGTTATAAGCTGGCGATTATTTCCTCAAATAGAGTTGAAAACATTAATAAATTTATAGAATTTAAAAAATTAGATATCTTTGATTTTGTTCATGGTAAAACTGATCTTTTTGGCAAAGCCGGTTATATCGGAAAATTTCTTAAGGATAATAATTTAAAAAAAACTGAAGTAATTTATATAGGTGACGAAATCCGCGATGTTGAAGCCTGTAAAAAAGTCGGAATAAAAATTATCGGCGTTTCCTGGGGAATGAATATGATTGAAGCTTTAGAAAAAGCCGGCGTGGATTACATCGTCAAAAAACCTTCAGAAGTTTTCAAGATAATTGGTAAATAAAAATTTTATTTTTTCCTGAAATAATTCTTTCCTTTCTTTTCAATGACTTAATTGAGTACATATAGCTTACAATGGAGAATTTTGTCCGCCAGTTGGCGGATTGATTTTTGATATTTAATATTGTTTTTTCAAGATACCAGGGGCTAATATAGAGATAAAAAACAATGTCATTCCCCTGAAGAGGGGAATCCAGTCCATTATTTTGTCTGGATGCCCGCCTTCGCGGGGATGACAATGAAAACGCAAAAATATCATCGTGTACGATTTTTATATTTTCTCTATTTGGGTGGAAAAGTCTTCGGATATGGAGAATAAAAATCAGTATTGGATTTATTTCAACAGCGACGAACTGAGTGTTTAATTTTTGTTCATAAGCTTGTTTAGCCGCCTTAAAGATGACAATTCCGTCACCAGCTCCTAAATCAAAAATAGTTTGATTATTTTTTAAATTTAAAGCCTTAATAATTAGCGGAATATCAACTGGTTGAGAGGGGAAATAGGGGATTGGGGAGAGGGTTTTGGAAGAAAAAATAAATATTGCAAGAATTATTAGTAATATTACTGTGTATATAAGCATTGGGCTTTTTTTCTCCTTGACTAATTCTACCAATTATTGTTAATATTAGGACGGTTAAAAATCATAAATTTATTTATTCTGCATGATTCAACTAGTCATTGGCAGTCAGTGGGGGGATGAGGGCAAGGGCAAAATTGTAGACATAATGGCGGAAAAAGCTGATTTTGTTGTTCGGTTTCACGGTGGGAATAATGCCGGTCATACGGTAGTTATTAACGGAAAAAAGTTCCCCTTTCATTTAATTCCTTCAGGAATCTTACAAAAAAAACCAATTGTTATTATCGCTGACGGAACCGTGATTGATCCGGACGTCCTCATGGAAGAAATGGCGATCTTTGAAAAAATGGGGATAAATCTAAAAAAGAAATTGATGATCTCACCCAGATGTCATTTAATTATGCCTTATCATAAAGAGTTAGATCAGGCTTATGAAAATGCCCGTGGAAAAAATAAACTAGGAACAACAAAGAGGGGAATCGGGCCTACTTACGCTGATAAGGTTAGCTATAACGGTATCAGAATATATGAATTGATGAATTGGAATTTATTTATAGAAAAATTTAAGTTTCAGACAGAAATAAAAAATAAAATATTAATTGCATTTGGAGTCGCTCCGATTAAAGCTGAAGCATTTTTTCCGGTATTCAAAAAATTAGCTGATAAAATCCGGCCGATGGTAGGGGATACTTTTGCCGTACTTCAAAAAGCGGTTAAGCAGAAAAAATATGTTTTACTGGAAGGTGCTCATGGTGTAATGCTGGACAATAGTTTCGGTCTTTATCCGTTTGTGACAGCTTCAAATGTAATTGAAGGCGGAGTTAATATCGGCTCGGGTGTTCCATCAAAAAAAATTGATGAAGTTTGGGGTATTGTTAAAGCCTATACTTCCCGTGTTGGAGGTGGTCCGCTGCCGACGGAATTATTTGAAAAAACTGCTGATGATATCCGGGAAAAAGGTTATGAATACGGAACAACCACCGGACGTCCGCGTCGGATTGGCTGGTTGGATTTACCGGCAGTAAAATTTGCCTGCCAACTATCTTCTATCAACCGAATAGCTGTTACTAAAATTGATATTTTATCAGGACTCTCTCAAATAAAAGTCTGTGTCGGCTATAAATTAAACGGTAAAAAAATTGAGTTTAGTCAATGCGGCTATTTGGAACTTTCCAAACTGACACCTGTTTATAAAAGCCTTCCCGGCTGGAAGGAAGACATTTCAAAAATCAAATCTTTTAAGAAGCTGCCGGTAAATTGCCAAAAATATGTTAAATTTATTGAAAAATATCTGGAAGTAAAGATAAAAATCGTATCAGTAAGCCCGGAACGAAAAGCAAGTATTTTTATATAATATTAAAGCTCGGTATCAAATTTTTATGACTCCGTGGGAACCCTCCCCTTTTTCGGGGACTCCCAAGTCGCAAAAAATTTAATACACTTGCTTTTGCTAAAGTTTTGAAAATTTAAACATTGAAAATTCAATGAAAATTGAAAATTATAAATTGAAAATTTATTTCATATGAATATCCGTAAGCAAATAGGTTTGACTTTCGATGACGTATTATTAGTTCCGCAAAAAACCAGCTTAGCGTCAAGAAGCGGGGTTGATCTCTCAACCAATCTGACAAAAAAAATAAAACTGAGAATTCCTCTGATTTCCGCCAACATGGATACGGTGACAGAAAGCGAAATGGCTAAAGCGTTAGCAAAAGAGGGGGGAATCGGAATTATTCACCGTTTTTTAACCATTGAAAAAGAGGCAGAAATGGTTGCTTCGGTTAAAAAAGAAAAATTATTAGTCGGAGCCGCTGTTGGAATTAAAGATGATTATATTGAAAGAGCTCAAGCCTTAGTTAAGGCCGGTGTTGATGTGATCGTTATCGACATAGCTCACGGACATTCAATCTATTTACTAAAAGTTTTAAAAGATTTAAAAAAAAGATTTCCTAACGTTGATATTATTGCCGGAAATGTGGCAACTGCTGAAGCAACTGAAGAATTAATCAAAAATGGAGCTTCTGCCGTAAAAGTTGGTATCGGTCCAGGTGCTCTCTGTATCACGAGAATTGTGGCCGGTGCTGGGGTTCCGCAGCTAACAGCTATTTCTGAATGTGCTTCAGTTGCAAAAAAATATGGAATTCCTGTGATCGCCGATGGTGGAATTAGAAACTCAGGAGATATGGTTAAAGCCTTGGCTGTCGGAGCGTCAACCGTCATGATCGGAACGCTTTTTGCCGGATGTGATGAGTCGCCGGCATTGACTTTTTTCAAAAATAACCGGAAATTTAAACTGACCCGTGGTATGGCGTCACTTATGGCTAATCATGATCGCCAGAAAAATGATATTAAGGTAAAAAAAGATTTGAAAGAATATGCAGCTGAGGGTGTAGAAGCGGTTGTGCCGTATCGTGGTAATGTCTCTGAATTTATTAATCAACTCTTGGGAGGCGTCCGTTCGGGTTTTTCATACTGCGGGGCAAAAAATATTGCCGAAACTTGGGAAAAAGCCGAATTTATCCAAATTACCCAAAGTTCACTCATCGAATCCAAACCGCATGATGTAGAGCAGATATAAGTGCGTTTGTATAAACTTGCTCGAACTTATTTTATCAAAGGAGGGTAAACAAAACAACGGTTAGTTTTTTTCCCAACCTGCGACACTTCGCTATCAATTTTGAGACATGACGAGCTTCAAATATGTGGGGGCTGGGGACTGTGGGAGCGCTGGCGATCAGAGCTGATGGTTTGAGAACTTGGGGAGACTTGGACTGTTTGAGCACTGGGGAACTTCAAACTTTCAACTAACCAGCCAGACAACCAAACTCTCAACCAACCCTTCGACTTCGCTCAGGGTAAACCGACTAGCCATTCTGTCAGCCGGACAAACTTCAAACACAACACGCCCTCGCTAATCGCTCGGGCATCTTCCTCCTTCGCTTTGAAACTTCCTCCTTCACTAAAGTTACGGCGGATAAACCGGAGGGACAAGCCCGCCTCCCTAATGAAGAATATGGTCGGCGGAAACAAAGGTATTGTTATAGTCGTTCGCCAAACCTCAACTCCTATATGACAGATTGATTTCTGCCCTCCCTCCGGTCGGGCATCTTTCCAAATCCTATTGTTCCAGTTTCGCCGTCTTCATTTTTCCTTTTCCGCCTCCGCTTCGCCAGGTACCGTCTGGTGACCTGGCTTTCGCTCCGGCGGTTTTCAACCCCCCCAGTTTTTTTTGGGAGAGGACAGGAAGACGTGGGGATAAGACTTGGGCGACTGATAAGCAGTCGCCCTTTGACCGGAAGTTACTCAACCGGTCAAGGACAAAAAATTTTAATTTCGGTCATCTTTCTCTGTCGTTCGGTTCACTCCAATATGTCTTTGAGTTGATCCGTTCACCTCTCTCTGTCGAAAGACTCCCTTGATAAAACTAAGGTGAAAGCAGACTGTGGAATAAGGAATATGGTCGAAAGAAAATGCCCGTCCCTAAATCTATAGTAACCCTTGGGGGAATACTTGAAGAAGTTTGGTTCTATCTTTCTCTCTCAGTTGATTTGGGATAATCAAACCAAAAAGGAATATCTTAATCCAAATCAACTCAGAGAGATAGGGATGTAGTTTGTTTCTATAGTTGGGTAGGAATAAAGTTATCGGGACTCGCTCCATTGCGGGTTGTTAATTCCTAATCAAATCCATACCCGCAATCAAGCGGCATATTCAAATCGACCAATTTTAATCTTCTCTTCCTCGACCCCCTCACCTCTTCCAAAAAAGGTGAGGGGGAACTTGCTTGTTAACCGCTTGTGTGTTCCGGTCGGTTAATCTTCATTTTGCTTTTTATTAAATAGTCCGACCGGTGCCAGTTTTAGTTAGTAAAAAGTTAATTGTGTTTTTAGATTCCTTTATCTACCCTTCTCTTCATATGAAATATAAATACATGTGTGGAAGGTTGGGAAAAGAAATATTGAGAATACGAAGGGAGAAAAATTTATCTCAAGATAATTTAGTCGTTAACTGTAATATGGATCGTTCATATTTGGCAGAAATCGAAGAAGGAAAAGCAAATCCGAGCTTGAAGGTACTTTGTAAAATCGCAGATGGATTAAATATTAGGCTTTGCCAACTTTTTATTAATATCTAATTTATAATAGATAAAAGTAGAGGTATAAATTTATGAATGCTTCTTTTTTCAATAAAATATTTATCTCTCAGTTTGGTGCAATCAAACCTCCATGGATTTATAAAGATGTTTTTTATAAACTCCCTTTTAATTTTTGTGACCGCTGGTGTGAAAGATGTAAGCTTTCCGGTATCTGTCGTGTTTATCAAAAAGAGAAAGAATCGGAGAAAAGATTTATTAAACAAGGGATTGATCCAAAAAGTACCAAAGCGATGTTTTTATCCATGAGCGATAGTTTTGAGGAAACAAAAAAATTACTAGAAAAAGATATAAAAAGATTGAAAATAAAAATAACTAAAGAGGATGATATAAAGTTTGAGAAAGAGGAAGATAAAAAAGACAAGTTAGTGGAAAATGATGAGCTAACTAAAATATCAAAAAAACTTTGTCTTTCATTAGTGAAATTAGTTGAAGATCTTCATTATTATTTTCTTGAAGAAATTCCAAAAGAAATTAAAGAACCGCTCAGAATCCTTAATTATTATATGTTGTTTTTCTCAGTAAAAATTCACAGGGCAATATTAAGTAATATTGAAGAAAAGGAAATGAAATACGAGGACACCACTTTTGATTCAAAAAACTCTGCTTTTTTATCGTATGTTTCAATTGTAAAAATAATTGATGCTTTAAAAAGTATATTCGTTTATAAAAATCTTGACGGTGATCTTATTAAAAAAGTTGTTAAATATTTATCTTTGTTTGAAAATCTAAATTTTGTTTTAAAAGAAAGATTTAATTTAAAATATTAAGAACAAAGTTTATTTTATTGATAAACACACTGTAGGAACTGCATACGAAAAAGGTTTAGGAACTTTTTCAGTTGGATTAAATAAAACATCCGAATATCCTGTTATATAAACCGTTTCAACGATACCATCTGAACCAACTTTCAAACCTGCGTCATCCCACATTTGTAATGATTCTGCATTCATTTTTCTAACTCCATTTATTCCAAGCGCTTTTAATAAGCTGTTGGCTTCTAATTCAGAAACCCCTAATCGCTGGCTAATAACTACTCTTGCTCCTAGGATTATTTCTGGGTTAGGTCGTTTTTGTTCTGCCATGGCCCCATTCTACTACTACTACTACTTGTCAAACGATTTGAGAAATTTTACCTCATCCACCCTTTTTTTCTATAATACGTACATCTTCGTTTAAAGAGCTTTTCGAAAAAAGATATTTTTGAATCTCGGTAATCATAAATTATCTGGTGGTTTTTTGTACGTTGAATTCGGCCAATATATTGCGTCAATTTTCCCTCGAATGAAAAAGGATAAACAAGAAAAAGACAGTCAAGTGTTGGTAAATCAATTCCCTCGCCAAACAGTTGTCCTGTGGCAACAATTACATTAAAGTGACCCATATGAATTTGATCAAGTTTGATTTTACGCTTTGTCATTGAATCGTCACCGGTTAAGGTAATTACCTCACATTTATTTTTTAGATAGAGATATAAAACTTCAACGTGTTCTTTTCGTTCAGTCAGTAACAAAATTTTTCTTCCTTCCTTTATTTGTTTTAAAATATCTTCAATAATCATCAGATTTCTTGAGCTATCATAAACTAGAATTTTTGATAAAACTTCAAAAGTATCGGTTTTAAAATCAAATGGAACAGAAAGATTTGTTTCTCTAATAATTAAAGAGGTATTAGTTGGAGAAGCTATGCTGGCATTATTATTTGGATTCATCTCGGAAATTATCTCTCCAATGTAATAATAAATTAATTTTTCGTCATTGTATTTTCTTTTTGGAGTGGCCGTTAATCCATAAAGATAATAAGGATTGAAATTAACAATTAGTTCCCTAAAAGTTTTTGCTGGTATATGGTGACACTCGTCGATAATAATCGTTCCAAACTTATCTGAAATTTCTTGAATATTTTTTGACTTTATCAAAGTTTGCATCATGGCAACGGTAATCTGTTTTCCGATTTTCTTTTTTCGACCCGAAATCTGTCCTATTTCAGTTTTATTAATTCCTAAAAAAGATTGGATTCTTTCGACCCATTGTTCAAATAGCTGGGCCCGGTGAACTAAAATCAAAGCCGGTTGAGATTTTTTAGAAATCAATTCTAGTCCAATAATTGTTTTTCCTGATCCAGGTGGCGCAACAATTACTCCATAATCTTTATCCTGAATTGCCAGTAAAGTATTTTTTTGATAATCATAGAGAGTGATTTTTGATTTAAAAACGGTCGCTGGTTTTAGTTTTCGTTCATCGTTTAAGACAAATGGAATTTCTTTTTCCTGACAAAATTCGATTAATTTATTTATAAAACCTCTAGGGATAAATACAAATTCACCCACTTCGCTTATGAGTTTAAAATATTTTTCCGTCTGATAAGTGCTTATTCCCAATTTCTTTTTGACCGCGTATTCTGCGTTGAAAAAATTCAAGTTCTCCCGAAGAAAATGTATTAAAAGTGGGTGAAGATTTTGCTTATCTAATTTTATTAGATTACTAATATTGATTGTTAAAATATCAGACGATGAATTTATTTTTATGGTTTCAGATAATTTATTTGTTTCTTTACTTATTAATTGGTCATATAAATTATCAAGCTGTGTTGTTGAAATTTTTTTAATATTTTTTAGATATTCCCATTGATCGCCAATTATCTTATATGAATCAGTGTAAAGAAAAGCCGTATTTTGTTCTTGGATTGATTTGCCATTTAATGGCAAAGAGATCAAATTCCCAATTCCATTTTTAGCGTGATAATCCTGGTTAGGAAATAAGCGGTCAAAACTTACTTCTTTTTCAAACTCGGATAAATTTAACGCTTTTCGAATTAATTCCAAAACAATATTTCTTGATTTTGACGCCGGATATTTATCCTCAAAAAATATCCAAACATGGGCACCCTCTCCCGAGCGAGAACGTTCGAGGTACGCTGGAATATTATTTTCTTCACATATTTTTATAAATTTTTTACTATCTTTTTCCCAGTGAGTTTTATCAAAATCGGCCATAATAAAATATGAAGTATTGTCTTCAAGAAGCGGATAAATCCCGATGATTAGATTTCCTTCAAGATGCGATCGGATAACCTCAAGAGTTAGAACAAGTTGTTTTTTATTGGGAAAATCGGCAAGTCGTCCACCTTTAGATTTAAAAGCTAAAAATTCCGGCCAATTAAATTCGTATGCTGGACTATAACCATTTTTACCATTCTTTTCCCAATGTCTGGCATAAATATCTTTTCTTCCCCGAAATAAAGTCATATAGTGTAAAACCTTATCTTGGCTTATCATAGCTTGCTGATTATATCAAGAACCTGATATAAAGTTATATTTAAACTGAAAATCGAATTTTATATAATAGCGTATGACTCAATCCCAAGCCCTCACTATCTTAAAAACCGGAGCGAATGTTTTTTTAACCGGCGAGCCGGGGTCAGGAAAGACTCATCTACTTAATGAATATATTGGATATTTACGAAACCACAGTATTGAACCGGCGATCATGGCTTCAACCGGCATTGCGGCCACTCACATTGGAGGAATGACCGTTCATTCTTGGAGCGGTATCGGAATTAAAACAAGACTTGATAAAAGCGATTTGAGTAAAATCAAAACGAGTCAATATATTGTTAGAAGAATAACTAAAGCCAAAGTTTTAATTATCGAAGAGATATCAATGTTGACACGAGATACTTTATCAATGATTGATACGGTCTGCCGTGAAATCAAACAAAATTCAAAACCATTTGGGGGTATTCAAGTAATTCTTGCCGGAGACTTTTTCCAGCTTCCACCGGTTGTAAGACGAGAAGTAGTTGAAAATACCCAAACGATATTGCTTGATGGTTCGACTTCGCTCACCACTTCTGTTTTTGCTTTTGATTCACCTGCATGGAAAGAATTAAACCCAATCGTTTGTTATCTCACTGAACAACACCGGCAGGAAGATGGGGACTTTTTAAACCTGCTTTCAGCAATCCGTCAGAACGTTTTTAACAGTAGTCATTTATTCCATATTGAAAAAAGAAAAATTGATCCATTCGACTACGCTCAGGATAAATCCATGGCAAATATTCCCAAACTTTTTTCCCATAATGCTGACGTTGACCGTATTAATGACGAAGTGCTATCGAGTATTTCAGGAAAACAAAATACTTTTATCATATCCGTCCAAGGACCAGATCCACTGATTGCCGCGCTTAAGAAAGGTTGTCTTTCTCCAGAGATACTTTATCTCAAAATCGGAGCCTCAGTAATGTTTACAAAAAATAATCCGAAAGAAGGATTTGTCAATGGCACCCTTGGAGTAGTTGACAAATTTGACAAAATAACCGGTAATCCAATTGTTAAAACAAGAAATGGAAGAAAGATTGAAGTCAAACCGATGGATTGGACAATCGAGGAAAACGGAAAAATTAAAGCTAGTATTTCTCAACTACCACTTCGTCTGGCTTGGGCGATCACCGTCCATAAAAGTCAGGGGATGAGCTTGGACGAGGCGGTCATGGATCTTTCCCAAGTCTTTGAATATGGTCAGGGTTATGTGGCTCTTTCCCGTGTTAGGCGACTAACTGGCCTTTACATACTCGGTTGGAACGAACAAACGTTTCAGGTTCATCCAGAAATCTTATTAAAAGACAAGGAATTTCGTCAGGACTCAAGTATTGTTGAGGAAATGAACTCTAAAATTTCTTTTTCCGAACTTCAAAAAAAGCAGGATGATTTTATCAAATCTTGTGACGTAAAACCAAAATCATCTTTTTCTGAAAAATTCGATACATATACCGAAACTTTATTACTATGGAATGAAGGAAAAAACATTTCACAAATTGCCGAAATGCGTAAATTCACAGAAGGCACAATTCTTTCTCACATAGAAAAACTTATTTTGAAAGGAAAAATTAAACAAGCTGACCTTTCACGGATTCTTACACCATCACTCAAAAATTCACTTCCCAAAATCCATGCCGTGTTCAATGAACTAAATACAGACAAACTTTCACCAGTTTTCGAAAAATTCAACGGCAGATATTCTTATGAAGAATTACGAATAGCTCGACTGTTAATTAACAAGAAATAATTAAGTAGATAATTTAGTTGGTTTCAATGTACGTAAAGCAGTTTGAACATTAGTTTGAAGTTGTTTTTGATAATCAATTACATTTGGCCCCAAAGCATTTATTTGGCTATCTATTGCCTGTAAAGCATCTACCGCTGGAACATCTTGACAATGTGCCCAATTACAAATATTACCAATCAGTCCATCAGCATCCAACATAATCCCATCAGAATATCTCTGAGTTATATTCTGAGCTAACTTTGTTGCGTCTCCAGGTTTTATATTAGGAATTTTGAAATCGCCTAAAGATGAATATTGAAGACCACTTTTAGATTTTGCAAGCAATTTACGTCCAGCAAATGGAGTAGCGGAGTACTCAATAAAATAATTAACATTTTTAACCGGTGGCGCTGGTTGCTCTCCTGACTGTGGTCCAATCATATTTATATTTGTCATCTTACTATTTCCTACGAATAATTTCAAGCGTATTTGTGAGGCTAAAAGATGTTTATAAAGACAATATCACCTTTTGTTTTTGAGGAAAATATGCTCTATATGACCTACTATTTCACTCCAAGAATTCGAACAATTATTGGTAATAGAATCAAAAAGATAAGAAAAATAAGAAAATTAAAACAAGTTGAAGTAGCTGTCGACGCAGGTTTGAATCCTAGTTACTATGGAAAAATTGAACGTGGTCTAGTTAACTCTTCATTAGAAAAATTTTATCGAATTTTAAAGGCTTTAAATATTAATTCAAAAGAAATTCTTCCATTTTAATCTTGAATTTAATCTTGAATACACCAAAATATTAAAAAATCTGTTAAAATATATATATGAAAAATAATTTAGCAAAAAACTATAAAAAATTTTCTAACCTCAAAAATAAGCAAACTGCTTTGAAACGCTTTTTTAATGTCTTTTTATCTGAAGCGGTTTACCGAAATACCAAAATCGAACATCCAAATTCATCGAGAAAAGATATATTTTCCTTTCTTAAATAAACTATAATTAGGGTATGGTCAAAATAGGGGCTACTTCGTATAAACAAACAAGATTTGGAATCTTACCAAGGAATAAAGTTCTGGAGCTTGAAGTGTTGGGTACGAGGAAAGGTCTGCTTTTTCTTAATCAAAATGTTAAATCCAATAACAAATTGAGTCCTGATTTAATCAAACAAATTCATAAGCTGAGTTTTTCAGATATTTTGCTGGATGATGCAGGTAAATTTAGAATTGTTCAAGTGACTTATTCAGGGAAGGAGGCTCCTCACTTTTCCAAAATTTCAGAAATGACAAAAATCCTCGCCGAGGATACAGAATTTGCCTTATCAAAATTACCTAAATCAACAGACAATCCATTCATAGAACGAGTCGTTGAACTATTGTCTCATTTTCAACACCGTTTTGTATTTATTCATCCGTTTGTTGATTACAATGGAAGATCAGCGCGTATGTTTACGAGTTATATTCTGATGCGTTTAAACTTACCAATTATTGAAATTAACACTGAAAAAAGTAAGGATCGCAAAGATTATATTAAGGCACTTCAAAAAGCAGACGAAGGCGATTATCAGGATTTGGAAAATATTATCAGCAAAGCGCTAAATGAAAGCATGATTAATGTGATCAGAAAATAAACTTATTCTGACGCAGGAGTTGTAGTAGCATAAGACCAATCCAATTTCAAATGAATGTTAATAAAAATAGAAAAAAATGTCCTCTCCCAAAAAAAACTGGGTGGGTGAGGAGGGAGTCGAACCCTCATGGAAGTGAATCCACTAGTTTTTGAGACTAGCCTGTATGCCATTCCAGCACTCACCCAATATAATTCCTTATTATATCAATAACTGCGTTTTTTTCCGCTTGCTTTTTTTTGTTAATTGAATATAATATTATTCTCAGAAGCCTATGAAAAATTCTGAGATTTTTTTTGGGAAAGATATTATTTCCCTCGATCAATTGGATCGAAAATCAATTGAATTTTTGTTTCAGGAAGTAAAGAGAATTAAAAAAACCCCGGTAAAAAAATTATTAAAAACTCTCCCAGGAAAAGTTGTCGGTTTAATGTTTTTTGAACCATCAACAAGGACTTTCAGTTCTAATTCTGCCGCCGTAAAAAGGTTGGGCGGTCAAACGATTGAATATCAAAATCCATTAGAAACTTCTTCGGTCGTTAAAGGCGAAACAATAGAAGATACGACAAAAATGATGGAACAATACTGCGATGCTATTGTCATGCGTCACCCCATAGCGGGAACTTTAAGAAAAGTTGCGGAAGTATCCGATATTCCCGTTATTAATGCCGGAGACGGGATTGGAGAACATCCTACTCAGGCCCTCCTTGACATGTTTACGGTTTTTGAAAAACATAAACACCTGGATAACATAAAGGGTTTGATGGTTGGAGATCTTCTTAACGGGCGGACTGTTCATTCAATAATTAAATGTCTTTCTATTTTTCCCAACAACACTCTTTATTTACTTTCCCCAAAGCAGTTGCGGTTAAGTGATAAAGATTTGGAGGAAGCGAAAAAAAGAAAAATAAAATTGATAGAAATAAAATCATTTGAAGAAATTCCGGCCGACTGCCATTTTTGGTATTGGACCCGGGTGCAAAAAGAACGGTTTACTGATAAGAATGAATATGAAAAACTAAAACTAAGTTTTATACTGACCAAAAAATTAGTTGATGAAAAAGCCGGAAAAAATACTTTGATTATGCATCCGTTGCCAAGAGTCGGGGAGATTGAACTGGCGGTTGACGCTGATCCTCGGGCTGTTTATTTGAATACTGAAGCAAAAAATGGCATGTTTGTAAGAATGGCGTTGTTAAAACTAATTTTAAGAAAGTAGAAGTTTGATATTCGTCATTCCCGCGAAGGCGGGAATCTAGACTAAAATCACCTTTTTAAGTACAAAAAAATATGAAAGGAAAACTAATCTTAAAAGATGGGGAAATTTTTGAGGGCCAAAGCTTTGGCTACGAACAACCCCGATCGGGCGAGTTGGTTTTTTCAACCGGGATGGTTGGTTATCCGGAATCACTCACAGATCCTTCCTATGAAGGTCAGATCCTTGTATCAACTTATCCAATCATTGGCTCTTATGGAGTTCCTGACAGGAATCAATGGGAGTCCGATCGCATTCATGTCTCCGGTTTAATTGTTTCTCAATACATTGACACTCCTTCACATTTTCAAAGCAAAATGAGTTTGAGTGAGTGGTTAAAAAAAGAAAAAATTCCTGCCTTGGTAATAAAAGATACCCGTTATTTAACCCAAAAATTAAGAGATGGGGGAGCTCAGCTGGCAAAAATTATATTCGAGAAAGATATTAAATTCAGAGATCCGAATTTAGAAAATTTAGTTGATGCAGTTTCAATTAAAAAGCCTTTGATTGAAGGTAAAGGAAAAAAAACAATTGTTTTGATAGATTGCGGTGTTAAAAGAAACATTATTCGAAGTTTGTTAGACCGCGAGGTTAGAGTTATCACTGTCCCCTGGAACTTTGACATTTTTTCGTTAGAAGAGGAAGTTGACGGAGTTCTTATTTCAAATGGCCCTGGTGATCCAAAAATGGCTGATGTGACAATTGAAACGATAAAGAAAGTTATGGCAAAAAAAATTCCTTTGCTTGGGATTTGTTTGGGAAACCAGATATTAGCTCTGGCTGCAGGTGGGGACACTTACAAAATGAAATTCGGTCATCGCGGACAAAATCAACCTTGTGTAATGGTCGGGTCTAAGCGCTGTTATTTAACAACGCAAAATCACGGATTTGCGATTAGGAAAATCCCAACGGGATTTAAACCTTGGTTTGTAAATGCTAATGACGACACAAATGAGGGAATTATTCATGAGAAATTACCATTTATGTCAGTTCAGTTCCATCCGGAGGCTTGTCCCGGACCAACTGATACAAGTTGGATATTTGATTATTTTTTGAAAAAAATATGGAAAAAATATTAATATTAGGATCAGGAGCCCTTAAAATCGGCCAGGCCGGGGAGTTTGACTATTCAGGTAGCCAGGCCATTAAAGCCTTCAAAGAGGAAGGAATCAAGACAATTTTAATTAATCCCAACATTGCTACAATCCAAACATCAAAAGAATTGGCGGATAAAGTTTACTTTTTACCGGTATCAACTGAGTTTGTTGAGAGAGTTATTGAAAAAGAAAAACCTGACGCGATTGTTCTTTCTTTTGGCGGTCAGACAGCCCTAAATTGCGGAATTGAACTATATAAAAAAGGGATATTAAAGAAATATAATGTTCAAGTTTTAGGAACACCTGTCTCGGCAATTGATTTAACCGAAGACCGGGAAAAGTTTGCCAATCATCTTCATAAAATTAATGTTGCAACGCCCATAAGCCATGCTGCAGCGACGGTTGAAACCGGTTTGAAAAAGGCTAATGAAATCGGTTATCCTGTCATGATCCGGGCCGGTTTCTCACTTGGAGGTCAAAAATCCGGCGTTGTTTATAATGAAAAAGAATTTGTAACCACCGCTCAAGCGGCTTTGTCATTTTCCCCACAGATATTAGTCGAAAAATATCTTCATCATTATAAAGAGATCGAGTACGAAGTTGTCCGTGATATGAATGATAACTGCGTTACGGTTTGTAACATGGAAAACTTTGATCCTTTAGGCGTTCATACCGGTGAATCGATCGTTGTTGCCCCAAGCCAGACCCTAACGAATTTCGAATATCACTATTTGAGGGAACTTTCGATAAAGATTGTCAAAAGCTTGGGGATAGTAGGCGAATGCAATGTTCAATTTGCTTTGAACCCAAAGCCAAAAAATAAAATAGAATACTATGTCATCGAAGTCAATGCCCGGTTGTCCCGTTCTTCAGCTCTTGCTTCCAAAGCTACCGGTTATCCACTGGCTTATGTTGCGGCAAAACTAATACTGGGCAAAAGTTTGATGGAGATAAAAAATCAAGTGACCCAAGTTACCCAATCTTTCTTTGAGCCGGCGCTTGACTATATTGTTGTAAAAATTCCCCGCTGGGACATGGATAAGTTTAGAGGAACGTCGGAAAAGATTGGTTCTTCAATGAAGTCGGTTGGGGAGATCATGGTAATTGGCCGGACTTTTGAAGAGGCGATCCAAAAGGGCGTCAGAATGCTCGATATCGGTGTACAAGGAGTGACTGACAATAATTTTGATTTGTCCATTGAGGAAGTTTTAGCCAATATTAAACAGGCAAATTCCAAAAGAATATTTTTCATCACTAAAGCATTAAAATTAGGCATTGCTGTTCAAAAAATTTATGAATTGAGCGGAATTGATCCATGGTTTTTATATCGGTTAAAAGCAATCGTTGATGCCGAGAAAGAATTGTCTGATGTAGGGGCGATGCGTGAATCGCCCAAACAACAATTATTGCATTTAAAACAATTAGGCTTTTCAGATAAGAAAATTGCTCAAATCCTAGGAAAAAAAGAATTAGAGATTAGAGAAATTAGGAAGAAACATAAAGTTGTTCCATCAGTTTTCCAAATCGACACCCTGGCTGGAGAGTTTCCAGCAAAAACAAATTATTTGTACACAACCTACAACGGAAATCATAATGATGTTTCGCCGATCGGGGATAAGGGGGTAATGGTTTTAGGCTCTGGACCATACCGGATCGGCAGTTCAGTAGAGTTTGATTGGACCTGTGTCAACAGCTCTCTTTTTTTGAAAAAGTACGGAAAAAAATCAATTATTGTCAACTGTAATCCGGAGACTGTTTCAACAGATTATGATATTTCTGACCGTTTATATTTTGAAGAGGTCAGTTTTGAGAGGGTGGCTGATATTTATGAGTTTGAACATTCATCTTCAATAATTGTTTCGGTTGGAGGACAGACTCCAAATAATATTGCTAATAAAATTAGTAAATACGGAATAAAAATATTAGGAACAACTGCCGAAGACATTGACAGGGCAGAGGACAGGAAAAAATTTTCCCAGCTGCTTGACGATCTGGAAATCAAACAGCCGGTTTGGAATAGCTTTACCGATATGGAGGTAGCCTTAAAATTTGCCCAAGATGTTGGCTACCCGATCTTAGTTAGGCCGTCGTATGTTCTTTCTGGCGCCGCCATGAATCTTTGTTACAATCCGATCGAACTAAAGCACTTTATTGAAAAGGCGACCAATATTAATAAAAAACACCCGGTGACGATTTCAAAATACATGACCAATGCCAGGGAAATTGAGTTTGATGGAGTAGCTGAAAAAGGAGAGGTCAAAGTCTTTGCTATTTCCAATCATATTGAGCATGCCGGTGTTCATTCGGGGGACGCAACGATCGTCTATCCTGCCGAACGGGTACGTTACTTCAGTGGTGAGAGAATGATAGAAATTGCTAAACAGCTATCTCGGTCGCTGAATATTTCCGGTCCTTTTAATATTCAATTTATGGTTAAGGACAATGAAGTTTATGTAATAGAAATGAATTTAAGAGCGTCACGGACATTTCCGTTTATATCAAAAGTAACCGGGGTTAATTTTGCCGAAGTGATCGTTGACAGTTTTTTTGGTAAATCTAAAGAATATAAAATTAAATACCCGAACTATGTGGCCGTCAAAGCTCCGCAGTTTTCTTTTGCCAGAATGGAAGGGGCCGACCCGGCATTGGGTGTTGAGATGGGGTCAACCGGTGAAGTAGCTTGTTTTGGAGATACAGCCGAAGAAGCGTATCTGAAATCATTACTTTCAACAGGAATGTCTTTGGAAAATAGATCGGCTTTGGTCACAATCGGAGGAGATGAATTTAAGCTACGTTTTGCCGAATCGATCTGGCGTTTAAAAAATCTTGGGTTTACGCTTTTTGCAACTAAAAAAACCCATCTGTTTTTGAAAACTAAAGGCGTTCGGACAAAATTAGTTCATAAACTTTATGAAAAAGAAAGTCCAACAGTTATTGATCTAATTGAAAAACGCAAAGTATCTTTGGTCATCAATTTGAGTGAAGATTATAATAACGAAGGCTCATTTAAGCGGGTAATCACTGACGGGTATTTAATAAGACGTGCGGCTATCGATAATAACATACCGTTATTTACCGATCTTAACTCCGCCAGATTCTTTGTCAACGCACTTGATCGGTATAAAACAAAAGATCTGAAAATTAAGAGTTGGGATGAGTATTTATGATCCGACTACCAGGGTTGATAGATGTCCACGTTCATCTACGTGATCCGGGACAGACTGAAAAAGAGGATTTTTTTACCGGAACTTCAGCAGCGCTAGCCGGCGGATTTACAACAATTTTGGACATGCCGAATAATAAAATTCCGGTCACTTCGATAAAAGCATTAGAAGAAAAACAAAAAATTGCCGGTCAAAAAATTGTTTGCGATGTTGGATTTTATTTTGGATCACTCGGAGAAAATTTAGAGGATTTTAAGAAAATTCAGAGTAAAGTTTTTGGCTTAAAAATTTATTTAAATCAGACAACCGGAAATTATATTGTTGATGATAAAGTTTTTAAAAAAGTTTGTGAAGTTTGGCCAAAAAAAATGCCGATATTACTTCATGCAGAAGTCGATGTTATTGAACAAATGATAGAAATTGCCGGAAAAGCTGGCCAACGAATTCACATCTGTCATATCAGTTCAGAAAAGGAATTTAGAACAATAATGAATGCCAAAAATAAAGGATATAAAGTTACTTGCGGCGTCACTCCACATCATCTTTTTTTAACCAGGGATGATGAAAAGAAACTTGGTTCATTTGGAATGATGAAGCCATCTTTAAAATCTAAACAAGATGTTGATTTTATTTGGGAAAATTTAAAATATGTTGACGTCATTGAATCCGATCACGCGCCCCACACAGTTGAAGAAAAGAATTCCGAAAAAATGCCGTTTGGAGTTCCAGGGCTCGAAACGACTTTACCGCTTTTACTGACAGCTGTTTTCCAAAAAAAATTATCAATCAACCGGTTAATTGAACTATGTTTTGAAAATCCAAAAAAAATCTTTGATATCAAAACCGATAAAAATACTTATGTAGAAATTGATGAAAAAGAAGAGTATATTATTGATAATAAAAAATTATTTACAAAATGCGGATGGTCGCCGTTTCAAGGTTTTAAGGTTAGAGGTAAAGTAAAAAAGGTTTTTATCAGAGGAAAAAAAGTATTTGAAAATGGTCGGCTATTTGCAGAACCGGGATTTGGAAAAACTATCAAACCGGGATTATAAATTTTTTTATTTATATGTTACACACCCCATACTACGATCCGAAAAAAAGTTATGAAGAAAATTTCAAAAAGGGACCCTATGGTGCGTTTAAAGATAAAAAAATATACAACGATAAAAGTGAACCTCAATATGAATTTTTAGGACAAAAAGTTAACTTACCATTTGGAATTCCAGCCGGACCGGTTCTTAATAGTAAATTTGTCAAAGGAGCTTTCAGAAAGGGATTCGATTTAGTAGTCTATAAAACGGTTAGAAGCGACGTTTTTCCATGTCATCCTTTTCCGAATGTTCTTAAGGTTAATATAAAAGGTAATTTAACATTGAAACGAGCACAAAAACCAATTACGACAAGTACAAAATATACCGAACCTCTCGCAATCACCAATTCGTTCGGCGTTCCTTCTAAATCGCCAAAAGATTGGCAAAAGGATGTAAAAAAAGCAATTACTTATGCTCGTAAAGGTCAAGTGACTATCTTAAGTTTTATGGGCACAGTCAAAAAAAATCAAACAGAGGCAGAATTTGTTGAAGATTTTGCCATGTCAGCAAAATTAGTCTTGCAAACTGGCGCTAAAATTTTAGAGGTGAATCTATCTTGTCCCAACATTGGAAATGAAGGATTAGTTTGTTATAACTTGAAGGTAACAGAAAAAGCGTTAAAAGCAATTAGAAAAGTTATTGGAAAAATTCCCCTAATTGTTAAAACGGGATATTTTGTCAATGATGGAGAATTAACAAAATTTGCAGAAATTGTTAATAAATATGTTCAGGCTGTTTCGGCAATTAACACAATAGCAGCTCCTGTTGTTGATAAGAAAGGAAGTCAAGCGCTTCCTGGAAGTCCAATGAGATTAAAATCCGGCGTTTGTGGAACAGTTATCAGATGGGCGGGGCTTGATATGGTCAAACGATTAGCATCACTTCGTAAGAAAAATAAGTTTAATTACAAAATAATTGGAGTTGGTGGAGTTATGAATGCTGATGATTACAAAAAATATCGGAAAGCCGGGGCTGACGCGGTCATGAGTGCAACTGGGTCAATGTGGAACCCGTATTTAGCTCAAGAAATTAAAAAATCGTTATGAAAAATAAAGTTCTTTACGGTCCTCAGACAAAAGCGGCTATAGATAATTTTCCATTTGATTATCCAAGGGCTCACTTAGAATTTGTCCACGCAATTGTTCTGGTTAAAAAAGCGGCTGCTAAAGCCAATCAAAAAGCGGGGAAAATGAGCGAACAAAAAGCCAAAAAAATTGTTGCCGCCTGTGACGAAATATTGACCGGAAAATATGATGATCAGTTTGTTATTAAAGGTCTTCATGGTGGAGCAGGGACTTCCGTTAATATGAATGTTAATGAAGTGATTGGGACTTTGTCCGGCACTCATCCTAACGATGATGTCAATGCCAGCCAGTCGACCAACGACGTCAACCCTTCGGCTTTGAAAATTGTCTGCCATAAACTGACGGAAAAGCTTTTAAAAAGTTTAGTTTATTTAATTAAAACAATTGAAGAAAGGGGTGAAGAGTTTGCCGGCGTAAAAAAATTAGCAAGGACTCATATTCAGGATGCATTGCCGACGACTTTAGGGGCAGAATTTAAATCTTATGCCAGTATTTTAAAGAGAGATAAAAAAAGAATTGAAGAGGCAGTGAGGTATTTATTTGAATTAAATCTTGGAGGAACGGCTATCGGAAATAGTATTAACGCCCCAAAAGAATATCTTAAAAACGTTTACCCGGAATTAATAAAAATAACTGGTATTAGTGAATTGAAACCTTTGGAAAATCTGATGTCTGGGACAAGCAGCGACACTGATTTTTGTCATTTATCTTCAGCGGTCAATTTACTCTGCCTTGATATGACCAAAATGGCGACAGACTTTCGCTTTTTGGCCAGTGGTCCCAAAGGAGGGATTGGGGAAATATCTTTCTCTGAACTTCAACCGGGATCATCAATAATGCCCGGCAAAGTTAATCCAATCATTTGCGAAACAATTAATCAGATTTATTATCAGGTAGACGGCAGAAATACAACTATTCATCACGCCGCCGAAGGCGCCCATCTTGAGCTGGGAATAATGCTACCGGCAATTGCTGATTCGTTAATTACCTTACTAAAGATTGTTGATTCCGGTCTTCGCCTTTTTGCCGACCGGGGGATCAGAAAGATTGTTGTCAATAGAGAAAGATGTCTTGAGCACCTGGAAAAATCAACCGCCTATTCAACATTACTTACACCTCGTCTTGGTTACGACGCGGTTTCTAAAATTGTCAAAGAGTCTGTCAAAACTGGGAGAACGATGAGAGAGATTATTTTAGATAAAAAATTACTCACAAACAAAGAATTGAACGAGTTATTGTCATCCCCGTGAAGACGGGGATCCAGCGCTTGTTGTTTGGTCCCGCCTTTGGCGGGAGACATTTATCTTAATAAAGAGCATCTTCTTTTTCGGAGTGATGCCATTTCATTAATAGTGAACCGATCACCGATACAATTTCATAAAAGATAATTCCAATTATTACTAATTGGACGATAGCGGTAAAAACGATCTCCGTGTTTAATTGGCCGGTGCCAAAAATAATCAGATATCCAAGACCGGCGCTTGCCCCCACAAACTCACCAACGACAGCTCCGACGACTGCTAAAGTAATTCCGGATTTGAGACCGGCAAAAACCATTGGGAGAGAGGATGGCACCTCAAGTTTGATAAATCTCTGCCATTTATTTGCGTGAACCAGGTCCATCAACTCCTTCAAACTGGGATTAATGTATTTTACTGCAACTACAGTATTTACAAAGATCGGGAAAAAAACCACTAAAGCAGTAATCAATATTTTTGATACAATTCCAAAACCAAACCAGATAAGGAATAGGGGAGCAAGGGCTAGTTTTGGGGTGGTTTGAGCTGCGATTATAAAGGGTGACAAAATATTACCGATAATCTTTGATTTTGAAACAGAATAACCTAAAGTTAACCCGATCAAAGACCCGGCAATGAAACCGACAATTATTTCTACAGTGGTTATCCAAGTATGGAAAAATAATCTTCCGGAGAGAGTCATTGACACATAGGTTTCGATGACTTTGAAGGAACCGGGTAAAAGGAACTCGGAGATATTAAAAAATCTGACAATTCCTTCCCAGAGTAAAATAAATATCGAAACTATCGATAACGTCAAAAATACTTTTTTAATCATAGTAAACCCTCCTCAAGTATTAATCTAGTTTCCGCAACGTTTTTAAAAAAGAGGGGATCGGATAATAATTTTGGGGTTCTTTCGGGAAAATTAATTACTTTTTGTCCGACTATTGTATTTGGATTAATTCCAAAGACAATTATTTTATCAGCCAAAGTTACCGCTTCCAAAATACTGTGAGTGACAAAGATAATGGTTTTATTAGTCCTTTTTTTAATTCTTAAAAGTTCAAAATCCAGTTTTTGTCTCATGATCTCGTCAAGGGCGGAAAAAGGTTCGTCCATCAGCAAAACAGGAGGATCACTGATCAAGGCTCTGGCAATGGCGACCCGTTGTCTCATCCCTCCGGATAGATCAACGGGATAATGCTTCTCAAACTTCTTAAGGTTAAGAATAAAAAGCAGTCTTTCAGCGGTGTTATACATTGTTTGTTTATCTTCGTCCATCATTTCTAGGGGTAAGATAATATTTTCCGTGACTGTCCGCCAGGGCATTAAAGTTGAATGTTGAAATACATAACCGAATTTAGAATATTTAGGATTATCCGTGTGGCCGGAAAAAAAAATCTTGCCTCTTGAAGGTTTGATCAAGTGAGCTAAGATCCGAAGCATGGTGCTTTTTCCGCAACCGCTGGGTCCGACCAGTACCACAATCTCTCCCTCTTTCACATTAAAGGAAATATTTGATAGGCCGTCAATTTTTCCTCTTTCTGAAACAAATGTTTTGGTAACATTTTTTACTGAATAGAGTGTTTTTTTGGAAGACGCCATGGAAGTATTGGCTTTTATTTTGGAATAAATTTGTTAGTAAACATTGATGATACGTCAGTTTTTTTTGTAACCAAACCAATATTAAATAACACGTCCTGTGACTTTTGCCAATTCTGTGACTTATCTATTCCGGGAAGTCCATCTTTGTAATGATGTTCTTTAACTAATTCGCTCCATATTTTTAAGCTTACTTTTTTTTGGGATACAGCATCTGGATTAACACCATTATAAATATCTATTGCTTCTTCCTGATGGCTGGCTGCATATTCCAAACCTTTTTTAGTAGCTCTCAAAAATTTTTTTATTAATTCTGGATTACTATTAATTAGCTTACTTGAGGTTGCGATATGCCCACGGCCAATATCCGAATAGTCAGACGCATTAATAATATTTAAATCTGGGATTTTATCTTCAACCTTTGGCTTTGAGGCCAAAT
Organism: uncultured Gammaproteobacteria bacterium; assembly: GCA_964564535.1. GTDB lineage: Bacteria > Patescibacteriota > Microgenomatia > UBA1406 > GWC2-37-13 > GWC2-37-13. Next base: position 7,102 of record CAZMBH010000004.1, on the reverse strand, counting down.
GAATTGACACAGCATCAAATTTACCTTCAAGAAATGCAGTTACTTGGGATGTACCAGCCTGTATAATTTCAACTTTATTTTTATCTATTTTTGACAAATTTAATATTGCCAATAAATTATTATATGTACCGCTCCCAAAACTTATTACACCTATTTTTTTTCCAATTAAATCTGCTGGTTTAACAATATTTTTGTTTTTTTCTGAAAGGATATAATAAACGTTAGTTGGCTCAATTGGGTAAATAGAAACAATGTCTAAATTTTTGGATCGGGACATAATAATAGTTTCTTCGCCCGTGTGAATAAAATCAGTCCTTCCTCCAACTAATTGCTCAACAGATCCAGCGTTACCTTTTGTTGAGTATTGAATATCTAGATCGATACCTTCATCTTTATAAAAACCCTTTTTCAAGGCGGTATAATATGATGTCCATTGAACTGATTGAATAAATGGCATGACTATTGTTACCTTTTGTAGTTTTTTTTCAACTGGTTTTTTGGGGGTTTTGATTAACAATCCGGCGAGGACGAGGAGGATTATTGCTACTACGAATATTTTTTTCATAACAATAGAACATATCATATTAAAAGAAATCCGGTTTGTCAAAAGATATTTGCTTTTAATAAATTTTGTTATAATTTATTAATTTTAAAAATTATTTATTTTTTTATGGACAAAATTTCTCAAAGAGAAAAATTGATTCTTGATTTATTTTCGGTTAACGGAGTAAAATTCGGCGAATTCAAATTAAAGTCGGGGATAATTTCTCCTTACTACATTGATCTTAGAGTTTTGGTTTCTTATCCTTACCTTTTAAAATTGACCGCAGAAGTATTTTGGGAAACAATGAGAACATTATATTTTGATGTTGTTGTAGGAGTCCCATATACCGCAATTCCAATTGCAACAGCAATTTCATTGAACGAAAATCAGCATATGATATTTATTCGTAAAGAAAGAAAATCTTATGGAACGGGTAAACTGATAGAAGGTAACTATCATCAAGGTCAGAAAGCAATTATTGTTGATGATGTTATCACCAATGGAGATAGTAAGTTTGAAACGATAAAACCAGTCTTGGATGCAGGTTTAAAGATTAACGATATCGTAGTTCTGCTTGATCGTATGCAAGGTGGACCGGAAATTTTGAAAAAAGGAGGATATAACTGTCATGTTATATATAATGTCAAAGAGGTTTTTCAAATTTTATTAAAACATAAAAGGATTGATGAGAAATTAGCTGAAAAATGTTTGAATTTTACCGAAGAATCAAGGAAAGAAATATTGAAAAAAAACAAATAGTATGCTACAATAGGCCAATCGAAAAATATGAACGTCTTTGATTCAAAAATGAAAGAAAAGATGATCCTTGATCTTCACGAGGTTCATATTATTGATTTCGGTAAATTCAAACTAAAATCAGGAATTTTAAGTCCCTACTACATTGATTTACGTCTTCTAGTTACTTTTCCCCATTTACTTGAATTGGTCGGGGAAGTTCTTTGGGAAAAAATCAGGCTAAAGCCCTTTGATTTGATAGCAGGTATTCCTTACGCCGCGCTCCCTATGTCAACAGCAATTTCTATTCGTTATGGACGTCCGATGATTTTTTTAAGGAAAGAAAAAAAAGATTACGGGAAAGGAAAGATGATTGAAGGTATTTATCATAAAGGACAACACGTTGTAATTATTGATGACGTTATCTCTGATGGAGCTAGTAAGTTTGAAACAATTAAACCAGTTGAGGAAGCTGGCTTAGAAGTTAGTCAAATTATTGTCTTGCTTGACCGTGGTCAGGGTGGCCCGCAAACGGTTAGAAGCAAAGGATATGATTGCACTGCAATTACCAATATGGAAGAAGTTTTGGAAGTCTTATATAAACACGGAAGAATTACCTATGAACAATTGACTGAATGTCAAAAATTTATAATCCAAACCTCGTCCAATTCAGAATTAAAAAACAATAAAAATTCGCCAAAACGAAAACAGGCAGCTAAATAAAATATGTTAGATATAAAATCAAAACAAAAATTAGTTGATTTGCTCTACGAAACGGGAGCAATTATTTTTCCAAAAAGCAAAAGTGCGGACAGTCTACCTTATGAAATAAAATTACAATATCTGACTTCACAACCAAAGGTTCTTACATTTGCGGCTAAATTACTTTGGTCACAATTCAAAAATGAAATATTTGATTTAATTGCAGGACCTCATACTGATATCCCATTGGCCACAACGATGTCTCTTGAATATAACTGGCCAATGATTTTTATCAGAAAAGAAAAAAAACAATACGGGATGGGAAAATTAATCGAAGGAAATTATAAAACCGATCAAAAAGTTATTGTTATTGATGATGAAGTCTCCGATCCGGCGAATACATTACAGGTATTAGGGAGACTAGAAGGTAGCGGGTTAAATATAGTGGGTGTTTATGTATTAGTTGATAGGGGATTAGGTAATTTAGAAATTATCAGAGATAAAGGCTATAAATGTGAAGCGCTGATCAACTTAAACGATATTTTTATTCACCTTTTTGAATCCGGAAAAATATCCCCCGATCAACTTAATCAAGCTAAAGACTATTTCAAATCAAAAAAAATCGCTTCATACCTTTAATCTTCAAACCAATCCACTTCATTATATTAATATAATGAAGTATAAATTAGTTTTACTTTTATTTAATATTTGTTTATAATCCATCTATATGACAGTTACAGATCTCACTAAAACTTTAAAAAAATATAAATCCGGTTGGGTAGCGATTGATGAATCAAATAAAAAGGTCGTTGCTCATGCTAAAGACTTTTCGGGGATAAACAAAAAAGTTGCTAATAAAAAAAATGTTTTTATCATGGCAGCTACTGAAGAATATTTTGGTTTTGTAACCTGAAATACTCATTATGACTATTCCTTATACTCTGCTTCCAAGTGTTTATAAAGGATCGGTCCGTTTACCATTAGCTAAAGTAATTCTAAACTATAAAAAAACTCATAAAATTACTCCAGTACCAATTTCGGCTTTGATAGATTCGGGAGCCGATGTTTGTTTCTGTAACAAAACTATTGGCGCATGGCTAGGTATTAAATTTAACAAAAATAAGGAAGGGATATTTACAACTGCTAATAAAACTACTTTTAATGCAAAGCCGGAAATTGTTACTATTCGAGCATACGAGAAAGTTTATGAATGTAAATTTTTCTTTACCGATACTTTACCCAAGCACACACCTATAATTCTTGGACAAATAGGCTTCTTTGATCATTTTAAAATAACTTTTGATTACAAAGGAAACGAAATAGTTATTAATTAAATTAAATACTATGACCTTTCAAGAAAAGCTGGACAAAATTGTTAAGAAAAATAAATCATTGGTTTGTGTAGGACTCGATTCTGACATTAACAAGCTTTCGGCTGGCGGAAAAGTTTATCCTATCTCAACTCCAACTGAACAGTACTTGTCCCAACTTTCGTTCAATAAGACCATCATTGAAGCCACCCATGACCTTGTTTGTGCATATAAGTTGAACACTGCCTTCTATGAATCTATAGGTCATGAAGGAGTTAATGCATTAAAAGACACTTGTGACTATTTAGTTAAAAAATATCCAGAAGTTCCAATTATCATTGATGCCAAGCGGGCGGATATTGGCAACACAAACAAGGGTTATGTTCAATTTGTTTTTACATACCTTGGAGGCGACGCTGTCACCGTCCATCCCTACTTAGGAGAAGAGGCTATAAGACCATTCCTAGATCAAAAAGATAAGGGAGTTGTAGTATTATGTCGTACTTCCAATCCTGGAGCCGGTGAGTTCCAAGATCTTAAGGTCGGGGACACTCCTTTGTACAAAATCGTCGCTGAAAACGTTGCAAAAAAATGGAATAAGAATAAAAACTGTATGTTAGTCGTTGGGGCTACCTACCCGCAAGAACTTAAAGAAGTAAGATCAATTGTTGGGGATATGACCTTGCTTGTGCCAGGGATTGGAGCTCAGGGAGGCGATTTAGAAGCGACACTCAAAGCGGGACTAAATTCCAAAAAGCAAGGATTGATGATAAATTCTTCCCGGGGAATCATTTTTGCGCAAAATCCAAGGGACGAAGCAATGAAACTGAGGAATGAAATTAATAAATTAATATGATTTTTGATAAAGTTGTAATTCAATCGGCCAAAGACGGTCATAAAATCGACGTCACCCCGCTCTTACTTGATCCTGATAATTTCTTTGGTGACCACGAGGTTGATCATTTAGTCAAATTCAAAGATACTTACACAAATATCATCGGTAAATACCACGGTCAGTTTGGCAAATGGAACCTGAAAGATCTGGAAAAGAATCAAATCTATGTTCTGGAAAATTATTACGACAATGCTAAGTACTTGATGGATAAAATTAATGAAATAGCCCAGAAAATTGTTTTTAATTCGGTTTTTTACCATGATACGGGGATTGCCAACGAATATTTTTTGTTGGCCAAGGAAGGCTACGAGTTACTGCGCAAACACGAAAGCCAGTTTAAAATCGAAGATCAAAAATTTCCGGCAGTTAGTTTGGAACGGGCTGGATTGGTGACAACCCGATTAGCGCTTGGGAAAAGCAGAAATGCAAAACTTAAAAATGAAATCAGGGTTGTCACCAAACGAACTCATTTGATCGGGGAGCCGACGACTAATCTGTCAGTAACGGTTCTCTGGAGAGATAGGGAACAGTTAAAGCAGATTAATGATCAGTCTATTTTGATCAGTGATTTTGTCAATCCGGCTTCAGGAGCCTCAGCCGCAGCTTTTATTTTAGCTGCCGAAAAATTAGGGATAAAGCCGGCTAAAATCTTTCATCGTTCAGTCAGTCTTACCCAAGCAGGAGTTTTACTGATGAAGAAAGCACTGACCGAGATGGGGATAGAATCGGTCTTCTATAGCGTTGGTGTTGCCTCAGAACTGAGTCCTAACTACTATCTGATAGGCAACCGTGCCGTCGCCGACGCCGGCCACATTTTGCGACATTTTTTGCCTAAGGAATAATTATATTTTAAGTAAGAATCTTCTATACGTAGGCTCACGATTAGGGATAAATTTTTCTTTATTAAACCAGGTTTTACCTTCGGATACGTCAAATTCTTTTATAATTTTAAACCCGGATTTTATGAAAAGTTTTTTATAATAGGGAACAGTAAAACAGTATCTTTCCAAGTTCTCCTTAAACATAAATATATGGGGGGAACTTTTGTTTATTGGCGCTTTTTCTTGATCAACTCCGTATCGAGATGATTCGTATCTTGAATCAACTACGACAGATATTAATACCAGTCCGTTTGATTTTAAAATTCTTCTGATACCATACATTGCTTCCTGGTTTTGTTCATGATCGGAATTAAAATTAAGCCGAAAATCATTAATTACCAAATCGAACGATTTTGGAGTAAGGCGGGTCTTTCTGATATCATCATAAATCACTTCAACATGTTCAAGTCCAAGATCAAAAATTCTTTTTTGGTGAATTTTTATTGCCCGGTCATCAAGATGACTAAAAATTACTCTTGTGTGTAAATCGTTATTTGAAAGCCATGAAGTAATTGCGTCCACATTATCGTGAGAATAGGAATTAATGACTAAAATCATCGGTTCTTTTATATCAATCAAAGATTTTTTTAAATATTGGTCAATACTTTCTTTTTTTGTAGATTTAAAAAGATCGATTAATGTCTTTCTTATATTGCTTATATCGTTCATGTATTTTAAATATTCCTCATGCGGGTGAGTACCTTCAGATTTGATTGTTGGAGTACTTCTTATTATCTTAAAAGGAATAGTTTCAGATTTTGAAAATATTATGCCACGGTTTCTAAAAGTAGTTATTTTATAGGGAGCAATTAATTTTTTTCTTAAAAGGTAGATGACTTTATCGATCATGTAATCAGAATATTTTTCAAGCCAAAGATTGCCCCATAGGGCTTTGGCAATATCATCTCTTTTAACTAGCTTATTTATTTTATCAAGCAATATATTCAGGACTTTCTCTTCAGAAAGTGTCAGTAGAGAATTATCTCGAATAACCATACTACAGGCTAACAAAAAGTCAGATACAAGTCAAGTTAATTATACAAAGTAACCTATAATATACAAATATGAGAAGAAAAGAGGCCATAAATCTCCGAAAGCCTGATATTGCTCGTCAATCACATCGGAGAAATAGTAATTTTGAAAACGTAATTTATGAAATGTTGCCGAGTCGCGGATTGAGCGCGCCTATAGATTTTATTCAATATGAAAGAAAATTCGTTAATAATTATTATGGAAAAATAGACGAAAATACAGGTAGAGGAAAAAAATTACGTTCTCTACAAAAACATAATCATTTTGGTTCCATTTTAGATCTTTTAGCTATTATTTCCCAAACTACTAAGACAGAACTGGAGAAAACTCTTCATAAGTATCAACAAAGTCTTTCAATTATTACAGCGGATGATAATTCGCTATATGAAAATCTCGAGAGAATACTTACAGGTGAAAGGAAAGATCTAATTAATGATATTATGGATCTTTCTTACCCATATTTTCCTCATTCAATAGGTAAACTCAAATGGCTACAAAATTGGGCAAAATTAAAGGAAAGAAGATTTGTACAAAGTAATGATAATTTGAATTGGGGCGAGTATATAACTTTATCAGTAGGTCATCATAAACGATTATTTTTTGAAAGTGGCGATCTTCCACCTGTTGGAAGAGAGGGGATGAGGCCATATTATGTGTATGACAGAAAAATAAATAATGATGTAGTGACTAATCAACCAATTTCGGTAACAGAAAAAATAAATTATGTAGACCACAAACTACCTCTGGCCAATATCACTAAAAAATATTATCCGATTGAAGACCCATCTTTTAATTATTCTGAATGGTCGAGCATGACTCTTTTATGTAAGGCTAACAACTTAGATAGGGCATATGTATTAGTAAGATTTAATGTTGATGGTTCAAAAATTATAACCGATGTTTTTGAAGACCGCACATATGATGGAGATAACAAAACCCTAGATAGCACTATACTGGTCCCGTAAATTAAGACACGAAGTTACGATAGACTTAAAATACTATG
>CAZMBH010000003.1:8683-36458 GCA_964564535.1 uncultured Gammaproteobacteria bacterium | reverse complement strand
AACGACCAGTGATAACCCTACCGTTCGGTCACATAATTAAATCTGGCAACACGACGTTAAGACACTACATTATAATGTTATAATGTAGTGAGTTTATATTCCATAAGTTTTCTTCTTTTCAAGATTGATTTTATTTTCCCAGGCTATTTTCCAGTCAATACCTATCTTTTCTGGGGCGAAGATATTATTAAATATTTCTTCTAAAAAGATTTTTACTTTATCGACTTTAACTATCTGCTTAAAAGTTGGAACAATTCCTTCGCTTTTTTCCATAAGTAAAGCGTATTTTGCTACTGTTGTTGGAGAAACTTTCAAGCGATCACAAATATTGTAATACTCAATTTTTTTCATTAATAGATAAATAATTGCTACTCTTTTAGCCAACATTATCCTTTCTGCGGGTGTTAAAAGATCAATAAATATTTTTCTAAATTCATCTTTTGATGATTTGTTTCCAATAACCTCAAACAACAAATCAAATAGTTTTTCCAACAGGTCGTTTGATAATGTAAAGCGTGAATTTCTAACCATACTACATTATGATGTTATAATGTAGTTTTTCTGTCAACCGCTTATAACCTACAAAACCTGGCCATTGGATTGTTTTAAAAGGAAATAAACAAGATAAACACTTATAAACTATATAGAGAGTTTTTCCAAAATCTGCTTTAAAATATTTGAACTTTTTTCCAAATCTCCTTTTACTTCCAAGATAACCCTGCCTTGAATTCTTGTTTGAATGATTTGAATATTAAGTTCAGGAAATTTTTCTTTTATTTTTTGAGTTAATTTTTCGGCGTTTTCTTTATTGATGTATTTTCCGATACTTTTAACTTGGTATAAATAATTACGTACCGCACTTTCTGTTTGCTTAACCGTGTAGTTTTGACCTAATATTCTTTCATATAAATCAATCATCTGTTTTTTATCATTGAGACGGGAAAGAATATAAATATGACTAGAGCTGATTGATTTTGAATAATATCCGTCAACTACAACCTCAGGAACTTTTTTTAACCGTAATAAGTGACATATGTATGACGGCTTATACCCTATCTTATTTGCCAGATCAATAATCCTCAGATTTTTTTCCTTAATAATGTAATCAAGCAGTTTTGACTTTTGAAATATGTCCTTGTCTATTTTAATTTGCTCTAATAAAGAAGTTATGTCCTCAATCATTGAATAATTATACTACCCTGACGTAAGATTCACCTTGTTTTTTATAGAACTCTACTTTACCTTTAATTTTTGCGCTGATAGTAAAGTCTCTTCCTAAAATAGTTCCAACTCCAGGATGAACTTTTGTCCCTCTCTGACGGACAATAATATTTCCGGGATTAATATCTTGACTTCCAAAAACTTTAATTCCTAGTCTTTTTGACCTTGAATCTCGGTTTCCTTTAACTGTTTTTTGTGCTTTTGTATGTGCCATATTAAAAATTACATCTTAACGATCCTCAGTTTAGTTAATTTTGATCTGAATCCCCTAACTTTTCTTTCTCTCGATTTCGCTTTGAATTTTGCAATTCTAATCTTTTCTCCAAGCACATTATCAACTACTTCAGCCGTAACTTTATTTTTCAAAAATGGATTCCCTAACTCAAAAGTTTTTCCTTCATCGTCGAATTTTAATAGAGCTTCCAATTCAACTTTTTTTCCTTTTTCAGCATCCATTAAGTCAACTGTTATTTCCATTCCATCCTTAACAAGGTACTGTTTTCCGCCTGTTTTGACTACTGTATACATAACCATAGATATAAATTATACATTAAAATATTTACGGAACAAGGGCAAAACCAATCAATAATGCCATTACTGATGATCCTCCATAAGAAATAAAAGGCAAGGTAATTCCAGCTACCGGCATAATTCCCATATTCATTCCCAAATTAACTATTGTCTGAGAAACAAAGTAAGTTAGCATTCCAAGACAGTATAAAAATTTTTTTTGATCCTCTTGAGATTTCTGATAATAAAAAAATATAGTTTTTTTAACTAAATAGATAATGATTACTGTAAAAAATATTAAAACAAAAAAACCGCCAAAAAATCCAAATTGTTCTATTAGTGAGGCAAAAGCAAAATCTGTCGTGTTTTCTGGTAAAAAGAACAGCCTTGACTGTGTACCCAAGCCCAAACCCCGTCCAAAAAACATACCCGATCCGATCGAAATTACCGATTGAATCATATTATATGCTGAGCCCTGAACATCTAAATGAGGACTAATAAAACTTAAAATTCTTAAGCGCTGATAATCTTTCATCAAAAACCAACCAAATGGTATAAAAATAACCATTAGCCCGATTAAATAACCTAAATATTTTTTTGAAAAGTTTGAGAATATCAAAAGTATAAAAAAAATAAAAAAGTAGACCATCGCATTTCCTAAATCAGGCTGTTTAAAAACAATTATAAAAGGAATTAAAAAATACATAATAACTTTAATAAAATTAAGAAACGTATTACTAAGAAGATTTTTGATAGTTAGGATTTCAGCCAAAAATAAAATAAAAAAAACTTTAAAAAATTCCGATCCTTGGAAATTAAAAAAATAAAAATTTAACCAACGTTTAGAACCTTTGACTTCAAGACCAACTATAAATGTAACAATTAAAATTGCTACAAAAAGCCAATAAAAAAATTTACTGTTAATTCTAAAGAAGTGAGTTCCGACCGATTTAATGACAAAATAGCTTAAGAAGCCAAAAATTAAAAAGATAAATTGACGGATAAAAAGGTCCTGACTTAATCCAAATAAGTTGAATAGACCGAAAACCGAAAGAAAGATCAATGAGAAAATGATCATTGTTATAATACCTCAGTTTTACCACCAAAGCTGATTTTTTTTGCTAATACCCTTTTGGCGATAAAATCTTTTTCGTCTTCAAAGCCCTTAGGAATAACTAACTCGATACTTTCATCTGTTCTTAAATTTTTTAATTTCCTAATTGACTGAATCTCACGGATTAATTCTCTAAGCCTTCCTTCTTTTTCTAACTGTTCCTTTGTGACTTTTACCGTCTCTTTGGGATAGTGAAATTTGTTGTTGATAGTAATATTTTTTATATTTAATTCTTTGACAACAACTTCCCAAACTTCATTTGGTATTGATTCTAAGTTAGATGTTAGTTGTGTTTTTATGGCTAAATCAGCTAACGGAATTCTTACCTTAACCCCAGTTATTTTTCTTTCCGCTTGCCCAGCCTCAACAATTTTTCGTGCAACTTCCATCTGTTTTTCCAATTCTAAATTCTGAATTTTGAATTCTGAATTTATATGGGGCCAATTTTCTAAGTTGACTGATTCTTTGTCCGTTAAATTCGTATAGATTTCTTCAGCAACAAAAGGCGTAAATGGGGAAATTATTATCGAAAGATCAACCAAAATGTAATAAAGTGTTTCATAAAAATTATTTTTATCAACTTCGTTGTCTGAATTAACCCAAATCCTGTCACGGCTCCGCCTGATAAACCACGTCGATAAATCAGAAACGAATTTTTCAATTTCTAAAGCAGCATCTTTTGCACTAAATTCCTTAAGATTTTTTTCAACCGATGATACGGTTGATGCAAATCGACTCAAAATCCATTTATCAAGAATGTTTGACGAGGCAAATGCGATTTTTTCACTTTTGGGGTTAGGGGCCCCAGTGTGATAAAAATTGCGTTGCCGAGTCAGATTCCATTTGTCTAAGTTAGCATACTCTACAAAAAACTTATAAACATTCCAAAGCATCAGATAAAATTGGCGTCGGACTTCATCAGCCTTTTTATATCCAAAAAGCATATTATCGGCCGGATTATGCCTTGAAAACATCCAGCGCATTACATCGACTCCGATCTTATCCGCTCCTTCATTGAATTCGATCGCGTTTCCCCAACTTTTATGCATTGGACGACCATCTTCACCAAGTTGAGTCCCGAAACCCAACACCCGTTTAAACGGAGGCTCATTTTCAAGTACTGTTGACTCGGCAATCAGAGCATAGAACCAGTTTTTAAACTGCCCGGGAAACGATTCAGTTATAAAATCTGCCGGGAACCACTTTCTCCATTCTTTTTTATCCTTGTTATACAGAGGTTCACCATTATTACCCTCACTTATTGTTGAATACGCAACTATTCCGGCATCAAGCCATGGATTACCGACATCGTCAATCCTCGATACAATTTCGCCACACTGGCTACACTTTATTTTTACTTCATCTATAAATGGTTTATGTGGAGACTTATTTTCAAATTCTTTCCATCCGGAAACGGATCTTACTTTAAGTTCGTCCTTTGACCCAACCAACTCAAAATGTCCGCATTTTTTACATTCATATATAGGAAGAGCCAACCCCCAGTATCTATTTTTTTTAGAAATCAACCAATCATGCATATTTTTTAGCCAGTCAAGCTCCCGATCAAGTCCAAACTCCGGCATCCACTTAATCTTTTTAGTTACTTCAACCATTCTTTGCCTTAAAGTCTTCTTTTCAAAAGGCTTGTCCATCGCAATATACCACTCATCTTCCACTTTCCATACAAGTTCCGTCTTACACCGCCAACAGGCTGGATATCTATGTTTATAGGCAACAATGGAAAAAGCCCATGACTGTCCATTTTGATTTAAATTACTCTTAAGGAAATCTAAAATAATTTCCGGATGCTTTTTAGCGTTTTTACCTGACAAAAATCCTAGCCCGTTCATATAATCAGCATTGTCTTCGATAACAGGAATCATCGGGAGGCCTAATTTTTTCCCCATTTTGAAATCCTCAACTCCGGCTGAAACGGCTGTATGAACCATCCCTGTTCCTTCGGTAGTTGTGATTGGTAAAATCATTTTATCTGTGGCAAAAACTATATGAAATTTATCCGGATTTGCATCAGCAACTTCTTTGACCTTTGGGAGATTATCGAAAGGTCCATGATATTTCAACCCTACCAACTCTTTTCCCTTAACTGTCTTTAAAATCTTATACTTTTCTTTAAAAACAGATTTTACCAATTCTTTTGCCAACCAAAATTTTTGCCCGGTTGATCCTTCAACCAATGAATAATCAAAAGTGGCATCAACCGCTACGCCAATGTTAGCGGGAATTGTCCAAGGTGTTGTTGTCCAAACAAGCAGATTTTCGCCTTTTCTACCAATAATAGGCAATTCGAAATATACTGATTGATGAACGAGCTCTTTGTAATCTTCAGTCAACATCTCATGCTGAGATATTGCAGTTTCACATCTTGGGCACCATGGAACCGATTCGTGACCCTTATATATCCATCCTTGGTCATAACATTTTTTTAGAAAGCGCCAAATCATATAGTTGTTTTCATCGCTCATCGTAAAGTAGGAATGATCCCAATCGGCAAAATATCCAAGCCTTTTTGACTGTTCTGTTTGTATTCCTGAAAATTTTATAACACGTTCTTTACAAAGTTGGACAAATTTTGCTATTGATGCTTTTTTGTTCCCCGGAACAAGATTTTCAATATCTTTTTTGCTGTGTAGTCCTAATTCTTTTTCTACTTCAACCTCAACCCATAAACCCTGACAGTCAAAACCGTTCTGAAACCTTTGCTTATATCCGAGGAGATTATAAAAACGTGGCCATAGATCTTTGTAAGTTCTTCCCCAGGCATGATGGACACCCATTGGGTTATTGGCAGTAATAGGACCGTCTAAAAAGGAAAAATATTTTTTAGAATCTTTGTTTTTTTCCCGGTATTTTTGATCAATCCCAGTTTCGTACCAATGTTTCAACCATTTCTTCTCCATTTCGGGAAAGTTTATTTTTGGATCAACAGGCTTGAACATATCTGATCATTATAATACAAGAGGAGAAAAAAAATAAATGATATTGAAACCTATTTTATGAAGGAACATATTCGTCTTTAAGTAGCGAAAAAAGGAGAAGAGATCGATATTTATTTCCTTGCTTAATACAGTCTCTTAATTTACCTTCTTGAACGAACCCTTCTGAACGATATAAATTTATGGCTTTTTGGTTATTCTCAAAAACGTCTAGCCATAGCCTGTGACAACTAAGTTTTCCGAAACATAGTTTTTTAATCAGTTTAATGCTTTCTCTACCTATACCCCTGTTTTTTTCAACTATTACAATACGCCTAAATTCAATTGATTTGTTTTTATTAGTAATTCCTGACAATATAATAAAGCCAAGAACTTTTGTATTTTTTTTTGATTTTATAAGAAGAAGTAACGCATCATTATCTTTAATTACGTCGGAATGTTGTTTATATGAATATGAAAGTATATATTTTTTGTTTTCGTTATTATTCTCAATATCTGTAATTAATTTAATATCTGATTTTGTAGTCCGATGAAATTCAATAATCCCTGATTCTATTATTTTTGATTTCATAAAAAGGCTAAAAGCTTTTGAAAACTTTTGCTAAACTTTCTCCCAAAACATGCAATTTGAACTCTAAAAAATAACCATATGGGGTTACATGAGTCATGAGATTATATTTATCAAGTGAAATTTTCAGATCAGTTATTAGATTTTTAGCGAATTCCGGTGATGATTTACTTTCTGATAAATGGGCAAAGGAGTGTAAAACAACTGTATTTGTCCTGGTTTTTTTTAAGAGCCACCTTATATTATCAACAGCTTTTTTCCTTAACTTATTTTCTCTACCTTCATCCTCTTTTTCAACATGAATAAATATTACAAGTCCTTCATTAGTTTTGTCTTCTTTTTCTAGGGTTTCTACATTTTCTAATGTTTTACTATATGTTTTGTACCAAAATTCACTTACATGAAATATTAAGAGTTTCATAATATTAAAATTATATAACAGTATTAAAGATAATTTTGCAATTTTCTATATTTTTATTCCCCTTAAACCGTAATGATAGGGTGAGTGAAATTACAGTTCCTTTTAATTCAAAGCCTGTCGTAATCAACCATTTTTGAATTTGCTCAGGTTTTGGCCGAATATCCATAGACGGACCACGTGGTGTCGCAACATCAGAAATCCAGTGAGTTATACTTACTTGTCCGCCAGAAACGAGAACCCTTTTAGCCTCACCTAATATAACTAGAGGCTCCTCCGCGTGTAAAATATTAAATAGTAATACATGATCGCAACTTGAGTTTTCTAGTCCGGTTCCCTCACCAACAAAATCTTTTTGGATTACCCTAATATTCTTTAAACCCGAATGCTTGACTTTCTCTTGGGTAATATGCACCATTTCTCTGTCGATATCAATCCCATACACTAAACCGCTAGTTCTTCTGGCAACCGGAATGGTAAATGTTCCGTAACCACAAGCTAAGTCAGCGATATTCCCGGCTACATTCTGTATGCCCAAACTATCCAGAGTAGCTTCCAGATGGAAAAATGTATCCCAAAGTTGTTCATCCGGCATACCGCTTTCTCTAGTCTTCATTTTTATTTAAGTTATAGTTATAATAACGTAATCTTATCTGGTAGATGATCAATACCTTCAAATTCTTTAATAACGACTGATTTTATTTTAGGTTTTAATTTTTCTTTTATATGAGGATAAATCATCTCTTTTTCTCCTCCGATGCTTTCACAATCATCTTCAATTAAAATGTCAGGCATTAATCTTTCGGCAATATCTTTATAACTTTGTCCTTGTTTACGAAAATAAAGATTTTGCCAGTCGGGAAAATTATTTTTTGATAATATGTTTTTGATTGTTTCTATTTCCGATTTTATTTTTCTTGAAGTTAAATATATTATTTCCACTCCTTGTAGTTTCCAAGATTTGAGTTTCTCAATGGCATTATCAACAGGAATATAGTTTTCAAAACCATAAACCGATCCCCGTGTTGCTTTAAAAGGAATAATCCGTTGAATTGCTGCAAATTTTGATTGTCTTACCCGTTCTTCCCGACTAACCCTTTTAGCCAAAGAGTGCATTAGAACAGTTCCTTCGGTAAAAACTAGAATTTTCATAAATAGGTTACAAAATCCGGTAGCGGGTACTTCTACCCATGCCAATCCGCTCGATCTTTTTGATACTAATGAGTTTTTCCATTACTTGATTAACAGTAGGTCGTGCCACTTTTGTTTTTTCGGTAATATCCCTCGGAGTAGCTTCTTTAGCTTCCTGTAAATATTCCAAAACGGTCAATTGTTTTCCTGATAATGTTTTTTCCACATTATCAGCATTAAGCAGTTCAACTGCTTGTTTTGATTGATCCAAAATAATATTTAAGAAAAAGGTTAACCACGGCACGATATCCGCTTTTTCAGATTTAAAAGTAATTTGTGTTTTTCTCAAAGCAACATAATATTCCTGTTTTTTTTCCTCAACTAATTTTTCATGAGAAACATATGGTATGTATAAATATCCCGCTTGTAGCATTAAAAGGTTAGTCAATATTCGGGATATTCTGCCGTTGCCATCTCTGAAAGGATGAATCTTTAAAAACTCGACCACAAAATTAGCGATTATTAATAAAGAATGGTACTTTTTATCTTTAATAGCTTTAATAGTCCATTCGACTAATTCCTGCATCTCGATCGGAGTCAAATAAACCGGTGTCGTGTCAAAAATGGTTCCCACAATATTACCTTTGGCATCAACCATTTGTACTTTATTTTCCGTAACTTTGTATTGACCTCTATGAAAAGAATCTTTCTCTACATACTTAAGGATCTCCTGATGAAAATGTTTTATTGTTCCCTCATTCAGCTTTATTGACTGCCAGGAATCAAAAACATTTTTTAGCAATTCATAATAACCTTTAACCTCTTGTGCATCTCGGTCTTTGAATTTTTGTAAGGAAATACCTCTCATAAGGTCTTCTACCTCAGAATCGCTTAATTTTGCCCCTTCAATACGGGTTGAAGCGCCTGTAGAAGTGATCAAAACGGACTGCTTTAACCTTCCAAGAATTTGCGGGTGTAAATTGGCACCAGCAGACCAACGGCCTTTCAGCTCGTCAATTGAAGCTATAAGCGTCAGAATATTGGCCGGAAGTGTTTCCAGCCTTTTGTCGAATCTAGTTATGTCAGTCATAAGTTATATAATAATCTAATTATAAAAGATTATATAAGATTATATAAGATTAGGAAATCATTTGTCAAGTAGTTATCATTTCTTCCTTAGGAAAGCGGGGATGTCAAATTCCGAGGAATCATCATCGATAAATTCTTCTTCGTTGCTTAAATTTTCCTTTTCAATTTTTTCATCTGTTTTTTTCGCCATGTCACTAATTTTTTGTGGGGTTGGATCCTCGTACTCAGGTTTTTTAAACCGGAAAAGTTTTAGGCGGTTATCATCAAATTTTGTCGCAATAATCGTTACTTTTATTTGGTCCATCATTTTTTCATCAATAACCGCACCAAAAATTATATCGGCGTCGGGGTCAACTGACTTTGCTATGATCGAGGCTGCTTCATCAACCTCAGCCATTGTCATATCAGGTCCTCCAACGACGTTAAATAAGACACCTTTTGCTCCTTCAATTGATACGTCTAGAAGTGGTGAAGAGATTGCCTGTTTGATTGCGGCAATAGCCCGCTTATCACCGCTACCGACTCCTACACCCATCAGGGCTGTGCCTGATCCCTGCATAATCGTACGGATATCAGCAAAATCAACGTTAATCAACCCCGGAGTAGTGATAAGTTCGGCAATTCCTTTTACTCCCTGATGGAGGACGGCGTCAATTCTTTTAAAGGCCTCCAGGATCGGAGTTTTCTTATCAATGATATTAAGAATTCTTTGATTTGGTACAACAATCAAAGTATCAACTTTTTCCTTAAGACGCATAATCCCTTCATCGGCAGAAAATTTTCGCTTGGTTCCTTCAAATTCAAATGGTTTGGTGACAACGGCTATTGTCAAAGCCCCGCTTTCCTTGGCCAACTCGGCTATTACCGGTGTGGCTCCTGTTCCTGTTCCTCCGCCTTCTCCACAAGCGAGAAAAATCATATCCGCACCGGATAAGTCTTCTTTTAACCGTTCTTTTGATTCTTCTGCTGCCATACGCCCGACTTCGGGGTCTCCTCCACTGCCTAATCCCTTGGTTAAATTTTCCCCAATTTGAATTTTAACGGTTGCTTTATTATTAAGAAGAGCTTGAGCATCAGTATTAATTGCAATGAATTCAACACCATTTATTCCTCCCTCAGACACCATAAAGGATAAAGCGTTTCCTCCACCGCCCCCAACCCCAATTACCTTTATTCTAGCCGCCTGTCCAGCTCTGGGTTTTATTAACATATTACGGGATGAACTGTTTAAAAAAGTTCTTTAAATTTCCAATCGAATTCCCTAATTTAAAGTCCTTTAATATTTTACCAAAATTTTTTAAGCTATCTTTATCTTCAAAATCATTTTTCATTCCATACAAAAGCAACCCAACCGTAGTTGAGTATTGCGGATCTAATATCTCATCTACCAAACCAGAGATCTTTTCCGGGAAACCAATCCTGATTGGTAATCCAACAACTCTCTTTCCGGTTTCCAACATTCCGATAGTAAGCGCGCCACCACCTGAAATTACTAAACCCGAGGGAATTTGTTGCCCGAATCCACTCTTTTCAATTTCTTCAAAGATTAACTTAAAAATTTCTTCAAGACGGGGGGCAACTATTCCATCAACAAGAGTCTTTAGTGAAACTTCGGTCAAATTTTCCGGTAAATCAAGTTCGTTTAAATTAATCTGTGGAGTTTTTTTCTTTCCGATTGACGTTGTGCTATTCATATTTAAATTCTTACTTAAAAAAATCTTAATTTTTTCTGCTGAATCAAGTGAGACTCGCAAACCAACAGCAATATCATTTGAAATGTGACGGGCTCCAATCGGGATTGATGAAGAATATGATAAGGCGCCGTCAACATAAATTGAAAGATCTATTTTCCCTCCACCGATATCAACCAAAACAACTCCTAACTCTTTTTCCGTATTAGTCAACACGGCTTCTGCAGAGGCAAGTCCTGAAAAAACAAAGCCTTGATTTTCTATTCCTAAATCTTCTAAGATTCTCTCCTGATTCCGTAAATTGGTTGTTAACGCAGTTATAATATGAGTTTCCACTTCCAGACGGACACCACTCATTCCTATCGGGTTTTTGATTCCTGATTGTCCATCTACAATATAATCCCTGGGAATAACTTCTATAATTCTGCGGATTGATGAAAGATTAATCGCCTTGGCTGCCTCAACAACCCTCGCCACATCTTCTTCGCTTATTTCACCTTGAGGATTAGAAACAGCAACAATCCCGTGGGAATTTAATGAAGAAATATGAGGACCGCCAACGGCAATAAATGCTTTATCTATTTTATGGCCAGCCATTCTTTCGGCTTTTTCTACGCTATCTTCAACCGCTTTCGTCGCTTCCTTAATGTCGACAACTAATCCTTTTCTAACGCCTCGGGCAGCTGTAGTATTAAAACCGATTATTTTTAATTCATCGGTTTCACTTGAATTCATTCCCACAACAGTTGCAATCTTGGAGCTGCCTATATCTATTCCGCAAATTAAAGTGTCTGTCATCTTTAGTTTATAAAGTTTATAAAGTTTTTAAAGTCCTTAAAGTATTTACTTTATAACTTTATGAACTTTACGAACTTTAGAACTGTATTATCGGCTTATCAAACCTCAAATCAATTTTACTGAATTCTTTTCCTTCGATTTTAAACTGCTTGATGATCAATTCCAACTGATAATCCTGAGTTTCTTTATCCTTGTTATTACTGAAAATAATTTTCTTTGTTCCAATTAAATTAAATACTAACATATCTTGTCCTTTGATATCAATAGTTAATGGATAAATATTTATCTGCTTTAATTTATCAATAAAATATAAAGCCTGTTTTATATCCTTATAGTCTACCCAGTCGCCAATTTGAAAAAAATTACTGTTTAACTTTTGATAAAAATTAATAATTGGTAAATTAAGCTGACTATCGTGTAATTTTTCTAAAATTCTTCCGTCGCATGATAAATTAAAAAAACCGTTATTAATAATTAAGGAAGCGCAAGGTTCATAAAGAGTTACTTCAATCGATAGTGTATCCGGCCACTTTTTTTTAACAGCTGCCGTCTTCAATAAATAATTTTCTAAAACAATTTTTTTAGCAATTTTATTCTCATCAATCAATATCATGCTTTTATTCATTAATTTATCCTTATTAACTAATACAAATTTTTTATCCGAAATTAATTGAATGTTTTTTACCAAAAAAAAACGATTTATGAAAAAAATTGCAATAAATGAAATTAAGCAAAGAAAAGAAAAAAATAAAAAAAATTTAATCTTTTTTAAAGATTTCATTAACGAGGTATTTGGAAACATCTTTTTTATAGAATCGTGATAAATTTTTAAAGTTTTTTTGGTAATAACTAATTCTGCCTATCATTTGGTCAATTAACCGAAATAATTTTTCACTGGGTGTGATTTGATAAAAAATTTCTCCGCAGCCAGCCTTAACAAAAATTTCTGCATGATGCTGCTGTTCACGGCCGGATGACCAAGGCAGAGGTATAAATAATGCCGGCTTTTTGAGAGCCAAAAGTTCAAAAAAAGTATTGGCTCCGGACCGGCCAATAACTAAATCAGAGATACTATATATATATCCGATTTGATCATCAAAAAAATGCTTGACTAAAAAATACCTTTGCTGTAAATCTTTAGGAAGTTGATTTTTTATAAGCAACAAATCCTCATAGTCATGATATTCCTTTGTATCCCCAACTTGATGTACAACAATATAACTATTGAGTAATTTAACAAGTATCTTTTTTATATGCATATTTATGCTATGCGATCCGAGTGACCCGCCTGTTATATAAATTACCTGACGGTCCTTTTTTATTACAAAAGGTTTGTTTACGATTTTAAAAATTGACGGTTTAACAGGATTGCCGGAAACGTAGGTTTTATTTTTAGGAAAATTATCTTTAACCTCATCGAAAGAAACAAAGATTTTTTTGGAAAAAAAACTGATTAAATTATTAGCTAATCCGGGTTTGATTGTTTGTTCGTGGGTAAATACTGGAGAACGGAAAACATAACCCCAGAATACCAAAGGTAGAGCTAAATAACCGCCAAATGACATAATAACATCAGGCCGGTATTGATTAATAATAAAAAAAGCCTTCAAAAAACCAATGGGAATTTTCAATATTCCGATCAAGGAAGAAACGGATATCACGCGCGTTAGCCGGCCCGCTTCAAGGGAAACGAAGTCCAGTTTTTTTTTGCTAATCTCTTTATATTCCAAAGACAGAGTTCTCTCTTGGTCAGTCGGATATTTGCGCCCGACAAAAATCACATCAACATCTTTCTTGGATTTTTGTATTTCTTCAATTAAAGCTAAAGCCGGGGCGAGGTGCCCGCCGGTGATTAATAATTTCATAAGATAATTATACCTTCACTCTTCTCTCAATATTCAACATTATTCCCAGCAATGAAAAAGATATTAATAAATTGCTTCCGCCGTAAGACAGAAATGGAAGCGGGACGCCGACGATTGGAAATAGTCCTGTCATTCCAGCTAAATTAATTATGAATTGAAGATTAAAAAAAGCAAAAATTCCGATAACTATTAATCGGGAAAGTCTATCAGGTACCAATCTTATTAAGTGATATATCTTATAAACAAAAACAAAATACAAACCGATTAAGATTACTCCCCCGATAAAACCGTATTCCTCTCCAATAATTGCGTATATCGAATCCGTGTGGGCTTCTGGTAAAAATAAATATTTTTGTCGGGAAGCACCAAATCCCCGCCCGAAAAAACCACCGGAAGATAAGGAAATAAAGATTTGATTAATATGGTAAGAAATTCCTAGAGGATCAATCGACGGATTAAGAAAGGCTAATAAGCGATTAAAACGGTACGGCGATAATTTTATTAAAAAAAATAAGCTAACAACTGAGCCGCCGAATATAAACACGAAGTCCATAAATTTTGCTCCAGAGAAATAATAAATTATTAAGCTAATTAAAAAAATAATTATTGCCGTGCCCATATCGGGCTGAAGCATAATTAAAAAAACCAGAAAACATATCAATGTAATAAAAGGTAAAAACCGGTTTTTTTCTTTGTTTGAAAACCAGGAAGATAGATATATTATTACCGAAAACTTTGCCAGTTCCGTTGGCTGCAGACTAAAAAAACCAAAGTCAATCCAGCGTCTCGCCCCCCCAATTCTTGAACCAACCCCGGGAATAAGCACGACCACCAACAAAATAATGGTCAATATGAGAGTAACAAATGATAGAAAATAAAGGTTTTTATAGTCTATAAACGAAAAAACCATCATGGCAATAAAACCGAAAAAAATCCAAAGGGCTTGCGATTTTAAGTAATGAAAACTGTCTCCAAACTGCTTGGTGCTATTAATAGCCGAAGCT
Source organism: uncultured Gammaproteobacteria bacterium (assembly GCA_964564535.1). Taxonomy (GTDB): domain Bacteria; phylum Patescibacteriota; class Microgenomatia; order UBA1406; family GWC2-37-13; genus GWC2-37-13. Next base: position 22,095 of record CAZMBH010000003.1, on the reverse strand, counting down.
TCAAAAATAAATATCAAACCGACTAAAGAAAGAATTAAAGGAATAGTCACCAAGGGAACAAAAAATTTATTGCGGATAAATAATCTTTTAAGCATTTAAAAATAAATCTATTAATTTTTTATTGTCCTGGTTTTTATCCGTAAAAAAATAGGAAACCTGACTTTTTTTTTCTAATTTATTTTCAACTTCCGGATGATTTGTTAAATAGTTTTTTAATTTTATTGCCGTAATTTTACCTTCGGAAATTACTTTAATATTGTTACCTACAATTTTTTGAATTTCTTTTTCAATAATTTCATAATGAGTACAAGCTAAAATTAAAGTATTAATTTTTTTGTTTATTAACCCGTTAAGATATTCTTCTAAAATTAGAGTCAGAATCTTTTTGTTTCTTCCGGAGTCTTCAATATAAGGGACAAGAAGCGGACAGGCTTGTTGGAAAACCTTAGTGTTTGGAAGAACTTTATTAATTTCGCGGACAAAAGCACCTGAATTAATCGTTGCCTTGGTGCCGATAACCCCAATTATTTTATCGCCGCTTTCATTTATTTCCTCAACGACCGGCTTTATAACCCCCAATACTTTTCTGTCAGGAAAAAACTTTGGCAAATACTCTTGTTGAATCTTATGTAAAGATGTTGCCGTTGAAGTATTACACGCAATAATAATAAGGTGGCAATTTTTTTTAAATAGAAACTCAACCGCCTCTTTTGTAAATTGATAAATCGTTTCCGGTGATCGGTTTCCGTATGGAACCCTTGCATTGTCACCAAGGTAAACGTAATTATATTGAGGTAGCTCTTTTAATAATGCTTTAAGTATTGTAAGCCCGCCTAAGCCAGAGTCAAAAACCCCAATATTCATATAATTTTTTTTACAATTCTATTAAATTCATCCCCACGATGAAATTCGTTATTAAACATTGCAAATGAAGTTGCTCCCGGAGAAAATAACAGAACTATCTCTCTGTTGTCATCCCCGCGGAGGCGGGGATCCAGTGCTTTGGCAATTCTATATCCTTCTTCAACTGCTTTATCCAAATTATCAAACGGTCCAATTAATTTGTCTAAATATTTTTCCTTTAAAATCGATAGGTTTTCATCAGTAAAGCTCCCAGCCAAAAGAATAATCTTGTCAACATTGTTCAATCGATTAATTAATTGTTCACTTGGCAAATTCTTAGTGTTACCACCAAGAAATAAAATAATTTTTTTATCTTTTAATGAGTCAATGGCTTTAATCGTTGCAATCGGTGTAGTAGAGGTTGTGTCATTAATGAAAGTAATGTTGCCTTTCTGTCCAACTATTTGCAGACGGTAAGGCAAACCTCCAAATTTACTTATTATTACAACCGCTTTATTTTTATCAATCTTTAAAATTTCGGCAACCTTTAAGGTGGCTGCGGCATTTTCCAAATTATGATCTCCTTTAAGATTAATTAATTTATAAGGAAAATCATTCTTATCAAACCAAATGTCATTCCCGCGGAGGCGGGAATCCAGTACTATACTTTTTAGTATTTTATTTATTATTAAATAATCTTCTTTTTTTTGATACTGGAAAATTGCCTGTTTATCGTAAAAATAATCATCAAGGTTTTTATAGTAATTTAAATGGTCTGGATATAAATTTGTAAATACGGCAATATGAGGGCTGATTTTTTTTCGATGAAATCCCGATAAAGCCCATGATGAAAGTTCGGCAACTAGCCAGCTATTTTCATCGGCTTCTTTAAGACAATCAATAGTTGATATACCAGGTAATCCACCGCCTAAACTAACTTTAAAACCTGATTCTCGGAGAAGATTGTATATTAAATGTGTCGTGGTTGATTTCCCTCTGGTTCCGGTTATCCCGATTACTTTCCCCGGATAATTTTCAACCACAAAAGACATCTCCATCTCAACTGGAATCCCTTTATTTTGAGCCTGTACAAGTGGCCCACTTGTCCACGGCACTGAGGGACCTTTGAAGATAACATCTGCATTTAAAAAGTCTTCAACTTTATGATCGCCAAAATGAAACTCGATATTTAGACCTTTCAATCGTTCGATCGATCGAAAAAGTTGTTCCTCAGTTTTTTTGTCAGTGACAGTTACTTTTGCTCCCAACTGAGCAAAGAATTTCGCAATCCCGACTCCCCCGCCCTGCAGGCCCAACCCAATCACAAGAATTTTTTTCCCCGTATATTTATTTTTTAAATTTTCTATCAATTGTTGACTCATTAGTATATTATAGAGTTTCTATTGGCGTAGTTGGTGCGAATTACTTCATAAACGCAATCATCAACCCGAAGATGACAAAGACAATTGAGATCAACCAGAGGCGCATGACGATCTTCGGCTCTTCCCAACCCTTGTTTTGAAGATAGAGATGAAACGGGGCAACCGGAAAAATTTTTTTATGAAAATATTTTTTTCCAACTATTTGGATCAGGGATGAGCCGATTTCCAATATGAATACTCCACCAATAATAGGTAATGCAAATGCTTTACCAAGTATTAACCCTATGACAGCAAAAGTTGCCCCAAACGACAAAGAGCCGGTGTCACCTAAAAAAATTCTTGCCGGATATATATTGAAGTACAAAAATGCCATTATTCCGCCAATCCATGCGGCGATAAACAATGACGTTGGGACATCAAGGATTGATCGAGAAATAACCCAAAAGCCGACTAGAGCAAAAAGCAAAATTCCACTTGCAAGTCCGTCCAAACCATCAGCAATATTTACAGCATTGGCAAAAGCAACAATTACAAAAGTGGAAAATATTATATAAAAATAGGAAAAATCAAAAACTCCAAAAAACGGTATATGAATTATGCTTATCTTCAGGCTTGAGAACAGCAAACAAGAAATAATAAAAGCTAAAATCAATTCTATTATAAATTTATGTCTTATCCTTAATCCAAAAAATTGTCCTTTTTTGACCGTAAAAATCTTTTTAAAATCATCTAAAAATCCTAGAATTCCAAATGATAAAAAGGTAAAAATTATAATTAGTATTTCTGATGAAGCTGATGGGTAGTTTGTAAAAATATTCTTTTTAAAAATTGAGTACATCCAAATAAAAAAGAAAAAAACAAAGACTGTTGTCAAAAGAATAATAATTCCTCCACCAATCGGAGTTCCCTGCTTGTGCCTGTTGAAACGATCAAAAATCGGTGTTGGCTTATTTAAGAAATCCTTGGTTTTTTGCTGCTGTCTTTGAAATTTTAATTGATATAGAAAGTTGATAAAAGGAACAATCAATATTGAATTGAGGATGAAAGAAGCAAAAACTGCAAATAAATAAGTTGACATAAAATCAAAATAACCAAACAATTAACTTGGGGACAAAGATTACAAATGCAATTATAAATGATCCGATAGCATAGACTAACATCGCAGCAGCTGAAACGTCTTTGGCTATTTTTATATCTTCCCTAATTTTCATATCAATTGCATCAGTTGTTTCTTCAATTGCGGTATTAATAGTTTCGATGACCAGTCCGACGGTAATTAAAAATATAATTAAAAGAAACTCAAAATATGAAATTTTTAAAAGAAAACCACCAGTTATAGACATTAATGATAAAAATATATGAATCCGATAATTTGCTTGGGTTTTTATTGACCAAACTAAGCCGTTAAAGGCGTTTTTCAGAGAAATAGTGTGCTTTCTAAACATGTGTATAAAGGTCCGTCCCTTTAGGGTCGGACCTTATCGAAAATTTTAATTAACGTATCCGCAACTTTTTCCGAATCGTGCCTCAAAATACTTCTATATAAACTGTCTGAAGAGCTTTTTTCGATTTTTTTAGTATCAACCAGATCGCTCTCAATTATTTTAAATCCGTTTTTATTTAGATCATTAACGACCTTAACTTCATTATAACGCTCATAGCTGGATAAAATTTCCGGAATAATTTCCCCGTCGTTTATCAAAACGAAATCCGGTTGTTTTCCAAGGTATTTAACCAGGTCGCGAACGTGATCCGAAGCTTTATAATTTGTAGTTTGTCCGGATTTTGTCATCATATTCATAATATAAACGATTTTTGCCTTGCTATTTTTTATGGCAACTTTTACATCGTCAACTAAAAGAACGGGAATTATACTCGTATACAAATCACCTGGACCGATGACAATGAAATCCGCCTCTAAAATACTTTTCACAGCCTTTGGATTTGCTTTTCCTTTAGGCTCTAAGGAAGCATTTACTATCTTTGACTTTTCTCCATGATTTTCGTCTATCAATCCCTCGCCGGTTATTTTACTGCCGTTCTCATATTGAGCAACTAAATGTAGTTTATTGTGAGTCACAGGTATCACGCTTCCTTTTGTTTTTAAGACGTAGGATGCAGTATCAATGGCTTCATCATATGAACTGCTGACTTTTTCCAACGCTGCTAAAAAAATATTACCAAAATTATGTCCTTTTAGATCCCCTTTCTCAAAACGATATAAAAACAGCTTTCTCCAAAGTAAAGGGGCGTCAGATAATGCGACGAGACATTGACGAAGATCTCCCGGAGGCAGAATTCCAAGTTGGTCCCTTAACCGGCCGGTTGAACCACCGGAATCCATCATTGTTACAACCACTGATAAGTCCAGAGGATATTTTTTTAAGCCGGATAGAACGACAAATGTACCCGTTCCTCCACCAATAACAGTAATTTTTTTCATAAATATTAAGATTTTATATTTTCCTTTTCTTCACCGTCAATTAAATAAATTTTATCCTCGACATCATATTTTACCTTTTCACCCGGACCTATCCATGTTTTTTTTCCAATTTTTATGCCTGGGAAAATCGTTGTGTTAATTCCGACCTTTGAAAGATTTCCTACTATGACTCCTAATTTGTTTTTATTAGTGTCAACTTTTTCTTCATTAACATCAGAAAAAACTTTTTGTCCGTCAAATTTAAAGTTCCCTGTTACTGCTTGAGCCCCAAACATCACGTCATTATCTAAAACTGAGTCGCCAATATAATTTCTGTGAAGAAAGACATTATTTCCAATATAAGATCTTGCCACTTCAGAAAAAGATCCTATCAGGCAGTCTTCTCCTATTTGAGTTTCCCTGATCATCGTATAGTCACCGACAATTGAATTATCACCAATATATGCCGGGCCGACTATCTTAGAAAAGTCACCGATCTTAACATTTTCTCCGATTATAACCGGACCAGAGATAAGAGCGTTTTTTGAAATTTCTGAAGTTGGGGATATTTTACTTTCCTTAATAGTTGATAAAAAACTTTTCATCATTTCTAATACATGCCATGGAAACTTTAATGCGTACCAATAGGATTGATAAATAAAATGTGATTGTTTTAAGCCACTTTTTAATAATTTGTTAATCGTTAATTCATACAAATCGTCTTCTTGGGTTTTTATATTTTTAAATTCATTTAGAAGAAGATCAATGTCAGCAAAAAAATCAAAAACTAGCTTTGTTATTGAAGAAGGGAGTTCGTCTTTGTCAGGTTTTTCGACGATTTCAATAATTTTTTTGTCATCATTAAATTTAAAATAACCTCCAGGAAAATACTCGTTAAATTGTTTGCCAACCATTATTAGTTTATTTTCCTCGTCAATTAATGAAATAATCTTTGACGTTGTAGAATAATCGATTAAATCGCTTCCGTTTACGATAAGAGTTTCACCTTTAATATGATTTTTGACAGAAGAAATAGCTCCAGCCATGCCTGGATAGTCATCTTTTTGGATAATGATTTGAGTTGATTTGATTTCATTATTATCAACTAATCGTTTGATAGCAGTGGCATTAGACTTGTTAGCCACTATGGTCAATAACTCTCCATATTTTGCAAACTGTTCTATCTGATGGAGAATTAATGGTTTTCCTAAAAAACTAAAAAAAAGTTTATCCTGGAGTGGCCAAAATCTGGTACTATCCCCTCCGGCTAATATTAATATATTTTTTATCTTCCGCATAGGTATATTTTATCAAATTAAACCTTTTTTATCTCCCCACCCAACTTTTTTATCTTTTCCACGAAGTCCTCATAACCCCGTTCTAAGATTGAAGCGCCATTTACAATCGATTCCCCATCCGCGAGTAATGCCGCACATGCTAATGCCGCCCCGGCCCTCAGGTCTGAAATATTCAAAATTGCGTTATGCAAAATCTCTTCTCCCTCGATTTTAATTGTTTGTTTATATTCCCGATCTTTTTCAAAGTTGAAATGGTAAAAAAATTCGGGGTTTTCCACGTTTACATTAACAAAATCAATTTTTGCTCCCAGTTTTTTTAACTCTTCAACATAGGAAAACCTATTTTCAAAAACCCTTTCATGAATGACTGAGGAACCTTTTGCTTTAAGCATTAATATCGCCCAACTTGGTTGCCAGTCGGTCATAAATCCCGGATGGGGAGAAGTCTCTATATTAACCTGCTTTATTTCTCCGTTATAATAAAATCGATATTTATAATTTGATATTTCTTCAACTCCGGCGCCGGCTTCCTTCATAATCTCAATAAATGAGGAGACCAGATTTTCCGCAATTGGGCCAATGATGACATCTCCACCGCTTGCAACCGCCAACGTTGCATAAGTTACCAGCTCATTTCTGTCAGTCATTATTGAAAATGGTTCTTTCTGTTTCAGTTCGGTACTTTTACCAACTATAATATTATTTTTGTCTTTTGATATATTGGCTCCGGCTGAATTCAAATACAAAATAAGGTCGTCTATCTCAGGCTCGTTGGCAACATTATCTATCTCAACCCTTCCTTCAGTCATAAGTCCAATCATCATCAGCAGTTCAGTTCCTGTATGACTGGGTTTTTCAAAACGATATTTACCTGTTGGTTTTTTACTAATTTTTGCGTGATAATAACCAGTGTCCGGATCATAGTCAACCTTAACTCCAAGGGTAACCAATCCTTTAACTATCCGGTCGATAGGACGGGCGCCGATTCTACATCCTCCCGGATTTGGGACAAAACATTCGCCAAAACGACTAAGCAGAGGAGCAAAAAGCATAAAGGAAACCCTTATTTTAGAACCATATTGCAGTTCAACACGATTATTTTTTAGATCACTACTATTAATCCTTAGAGTATTTTTTTCAATAAAATCAGCTTTCGCTCCGAGAGATTTGATTAATTCAATCAGATCCAAAACGTCATTAATTCTGGGAATGTTTTTTAAGGTCACATCACCCTTAAACATTAGTGCAGCAATAATTGTTTTTAAAGCAACGTTTTTGGCACCTGAAAGAACTACCTCACCTTTGAGAGGTTTACCACCGGAAATTAAATATGAGTCAGTCATAAAATAATTAAATTATTATTACTTCTTCCTTTAATTCTACCCCAAATTTTTGATTTACTTTTTCCTTTATAATTTTAACTAATTGTAATAGATCTTTACGCTTTCCATTTCCCCTGTTAATGATAAAGTTTGCATGAATCGGGGAAATAAAAAAATCTCCAACCGCAAATCCTTTTAATCCGGCTTGATCAATCATCTGCCCAGCCGACTTTCCTTCAACGTTTTTAAAAAAACACCCGGAAGTTTTTTCGCCCATCGGCTGAGTTTCTTTCCGATACTTAAAAGCCTTTTCCGCCCTATCTTTAAGGATTTGATAGTCAACTTTTTTTAAAAGAAAAACTGCTTCAAGCAAAATTTCTTTCGTTTTTTGTAGGATACTGTAATCATAGGCAAAATTGAAATAATCTCTATTAACTTTTTTATCTTGTCCACGATCGTCGATAAGATAAGCATATTCTAGGTTTTCCCCGAAATAACTGACCGGCTTTGTCCATTTAGAGTTCATATAAACAGCTCCGCCAACCGTTCCCGGCAGCCCTTTATGATATTCAAAACCCTCGAATCCTTTGCTGACCGTTTCATTGACGAGTAATGAAACTGGATACCCTGAAGAAACAGAAATAAATACTTCCTTATCAGTCTCCTTAAGAACTTTTAATTCTTTGTAACTATTTTTGATTACTAATCCGCTAATCTTGTCTTTAACAATTGCCAAGTTTGAACCTCCGGCTAAAATAAATAAGGGCAATTTGTTTTTCAAAGCAAATTTTTTACCTTCTATTAAATCTTTGCGATTTTTTGCTTCCAAAAAATATTCCGCTATCGCTGAGGTTTTTAAGGTATTAAATTGTTTTAAATCTTTATCTTTCTCTATTTGCTTGTCCGCCGAAGCCTTGGCGAAGGAGGGAGATTTGTTATTTATTATTTTAATTAACTCGTTTTTTAACTTATAAACATCCCCTGCACCCATTGTGAATATAACATCCCCGTTTTTTAAAATCGACCCCAGCTTATCAACTACCTGATCCTTCGATCCAAAATAAGGACGGACCTTATTAAGGACGGACCTTAATGGAAGAGAATCCTTTATCATATCAACAATATCCTTTGATGTAACTTGGAAATCATTTGCATTTTCTCTGGCTGATGCAAATATTGGAAGTATCAGGCTTATATCTGCCAATGATAAACTATTACTAAAATCTTCTAACAAATTCTTTGTTCTTGAATACGTGTGAGGTTGAAAGATAACTATAATTCTTCTTTTGTAAAATCTCGAATTAGCCGCTTTGATTGTTGCAGCAATTTCAGCCGGATGATGGGCGTAATCATCAAACAAATAAATATTATTTCTAAAATATATCTTTTCAAAACGTCTTTCTGCTCCTGTAAAACCGGTAATTGCTTTTTTAATTTCCTGATATTTAAATCCTAATTCAAGCAATTGAACGACTACAGCGACTGCATTAGAAATATTATGCTTCCCAAAAAGAGAAATTTTGAACTCTCCAATATTCTTTATTTCAAATGAGCTTTCATTTTCGTTTATTTTTGAGTTAACTATCTGATAATTTGCTTTTTCAGACTCGCCATAAGTTATAACCTTCGATGTATCAATACATTTAAGTAAATTTTCATCATCTATATTAGCAATAACTTTTTTGTTTCCAAAAAAATTTATAAAGGCTTTTTTGGTTTCTTCTATATCTTCGTAAACGTCGGGGTGGTCAAAATCTACGTTGGTGGCAATAATATAGTTTGGGTTTAATAAATTAAATTTGGGTGTTTTATCCACCGGAGGATTAACTCCATACTCATCAGCCTCAGCGATAAAGTATTTTTTATCCTGAAAATCTCCACCTTGATTATCCGTAAAAAAAGGCACTCCGACTAAATAACTTGGGCGTTCTTTTAGTCTATTTAAGGCATAAACTAACAAAGAGGAAGTGGTGGTCTTTCCATGGCAACCGCTGACGGCTATTTTTGTTTCAAACTGATCCATCAGTTCCCCTAAAAGTTTTGCTTGGGAAATAGTTTTAATTTTCTTTTTTATAGCTTCGATAATTAATGGATTATTAGTTCCACCGTGAGCGGCTGAATAAACAATTAAGTCTGTTTGTTTCGGTAATTTATCAAAATTAAACCCTGTTATCCAATTGACCTTATTATCTTTAAGTAATTTATCAGTGATGAATTCTTCTTCGATATCGCAGCCGGTGACGTTTTTACCCATTTTTTTTAAGATAACCGCTAGATTGGCCATCGCCACACCCTTTATTCCCAAAAAAAATATGTTTTTAGATTGTTGTAACATAGTATTTAATTATACAGGGTCGGACCCTCCTGGAGGGTCCGACCCTATAATGGTCAAGTCCTGACAATAAAACTTACCATCTCCCCGTAATCCTTTTTTTTATCTCTTCTGAAAGAAAAAAAGCGCTTGTTATCACATCGGGTGCAAAAGGGAAAATGGTCAATATTTTTTTCCGGAACTCCCAACTCTTTTATCTGAAGGTAGTTCAAAAGAGCTAAATTTAGATGCAACTTACCGCTATGACGGTGAAAGATCTTATCAGCATAATTTTCAAACTCTTCAATAAACTGATAGTATCTTTCATCCTCAACGTTATAACAACACTGACCGATTGAAGGACCAATCGCAACAAATATATCTTCTTTTTTTCCACCCAATTCAATAATTTTTTTTACCATCTTTTGACCCAACCGTTTTACGCTTCCCCGCCAGCCTTGGTGGGAGATTCCAATCAAACCCTGTTTTTTTTCAACAAAAATCAGTGGTGAACAGTCAGCGGTAATGACTGTCAAAACTGAGTTCACATCATTGGAAATAACTCCGTCAGTCTCCGAAATTCTTTGCAAATTATCAAGAGAGTTCGAATTGAAAACCGACACGTTAGTTGAATGGATCTGTTCAGGAATCACGATTGTTTTAAAGTTAGGAATATTTGTCTGGGCAAAATTAAAAATATTTTCAGTCTTTCTCCCGTCGCCTAAAAACTTTGTTCCAAATCCGCCAAAAAACTTATCATCATTTATTAAAGTTGAGTAAAATATTTTAAGATTAGAATCGTAAATAATCATATTTTTAGTGCCTTTTTCACTGCTGCATATTCATCCCACTGCTCTTCCGTCTTCCCTCTGCACAAGCTCTTTTCATGGCCTTTACCCGTTAGAACAACAACGTCATCCGCTTTTGCAATTTTAATAGACTGATTAATTGCTTCCTGACGGTCAACAATAATTTTATAGTCTTTATTTTTAATACCCGAACTTATTTGTTCACATATTTTTTTTAAATCTTCGGTCCGGTAATCCTCTTCAGTTAAAAAAATAACATCGGAATATTTAGCTGACGCCTCACCCATTAACGGCCGTTTTGTAAAATCACGAAGTCCGGCGGAACCAAAAACGTGAATTAATCGACCGCCTTTTTTTAGATATAATTTTCGGATGGCTGGGAGCAGTTGAAGAAAACCATTTGGAGTATGAGCAAAATCAATGATTATTTTAAATTCCTTATTATAAATTAAATCCAATCGACCTTTTGGCAGTTCAAATGTTTTTAATGCCCTTAAAATTATTTCATCTGACAAACCCAACTCTTTACAAACGGTATAAGCTGATGAATAGTTATATTGATTATATCTAGTCAAATTTGGAATTTGTTTAACAATATTTACTATATTATCTGTATTTTTTATACCAATTTTTGCTATTTTTAATAATTTTAGCTTTGTCCTCGCATACTCTTCATAAGTTTTATGATAATCCAGATGTTCGTGAGTAATATTTGTAATAACCCCAATTTCGTACTTAATTCCCCAAATTCTATTCTGATCAATGGCATGCGATGTCGTTTCTAAAACAAAGTACTCGTCATTATTATCGACTGACTGTTTCAATAATTTTTGTAATGCAAATGGATTAGGAGTTGTGACATGAAAACCAATATCGGATTCTATTCCTCCAATTGAACTATAGACTGTGGAAACAAAGGAAACTTTTTTATTGGCTGTTTTTAAAATATGGGCAATTAAATGGGTTGTTGTTGTCTTTCCATCCGTGCCGGTAACTCCAATCACCTTGAGTTTTCTGCTTGGAAAGCCATAATAAACGTTAGCCAGAATGGCCTGAAATAAATGATAGATATTTTTTAATTTTTGAAACATATTATCTGCTTGGGCTTATATTATAATATACTATAAGTTGTTTAGCGATCTCAAAAAATAATGGAGCAGCAGTTTCTGAGCCCCATTGAGATGATTTAGGTTCATAAAGAACGACAAAGGTCAAAAATTTAGGATCATTTGCCGGTGCAAACCCGATAAAAGAGGCAATTGTTTTTGAAGCATCATAGATTCCTTTGATCGGAACTTGGGCGGTTCCAGTTTTTCCACCGATTGCAAACCCTTTCGGACGATCCCATTTAGCTTCAGCGTTTTCTACCGTTGAAACTAGCATCTTTCTGATAATCTCCGAGTTCGTTTGAGAAATGATTCTCCGCTCAACTTTAGGTTTGATTTCTATCGTTTTATTTTCGGAAATAATTTTTTGGACTACGTACGGTTTCATAAGATAGCCACCATTAATTATCGAAGCAAACGCCCTGATCATCTGAATCGGTGTTATCGCTATCCCTTGGCCAAAGGTTACCGTAGAATAATCAATTGGGTACCACTCTGATGGTGATTTTAGATAGCCCGTAGCTTCACCTTCAAGATCAATGCCGGTGTTTTGGCCAAATCCGTATTTCTGCAGATATTTATAAATATTTTTATTGCCTAATTTTTCGCCGATATAAACCATTCCCACGTTTGACGATTTTTCCAGAATTCTAGTCATTGAAATTTTTCCTTCATATTTATCGTTCCACGTTTTTATATTGTATTCACCGACGGCAACTTGTCCGGTTTCATTGTAGGTATCGTCGGGTTTAATTTTTTTTTCTTCTAAAGCAGCTGCTACTATTAAAGGTTTAAAAACCGAACCAGGTTCATAGAGATCGGAAATAGCTAAGTTTTTGTAGAAATTTTCATTAAATAAATAGTACTTTTCAAGATCGTAATCAGGAAGACAGACTAAAGATATAATTGCCATGGTTTTAGGATTGGCCGTAATCACACAACCTTTTTTTGCCTGATATTTTTCTAAGCCCTCAAGTAATTTTTTCTTACTGATCTCCTGAACATTTTTGTCAATTGTCAGAATTAGATCACGTCCATCCTCGGCCTCAACTCTTTGTTGAACGCCTATCAATATTGGCCGTCCTAAAATATCTCTTTCCGTCTCGACAAACCCGGGCAAACCTCTCAAATCGCGGTCATAAAATCCTTCCAATCCTAAATAACCGACATCCTCATTCTGATTATCTTTACCCAAAAAACCCAAAATGTGTGCCGATAAAGAAGCCTCGGGGTAAAATCTTTTCGTTTGATAATCAAAACCTATACCCTTAAGGTTTAATTTATCTAATTTATCTTTTTGTTCCTGAGTAAGTCCGTTTGTGATGGCAACCCAATATTTTGTCATGTCTAATTTAGCTGATATTGAAGCTTCTTCAATCTCTAGACTTTTACTTAATAAAGTCACTAGCTTATCTTTGTCATCAACTTTTTTTGGTTCAATATATAATTGATAGCTATTTTGATTTAAAACTAACGATTGGTTTTTTTGATCATAGATCCTGCCTCTAACCGGATAAAGTTTGTTGGTTTTTAGATAAAGACTTTTGTTGGCCGGTGAATATAAAACCTGAAGAAAAAAAAGACGGACAATAATCGCCACATAAAACCCTATAAAAAGAAGAAAAATAAATTTAATTTTCATATCTTAACGATATGCGTACTTTAATTGATCTATATACTGTGGTAGTGAGGAATTAGTAAAGTCAAACTCTTTTGCCTGAGCTTGAGCAAATTGCAGTGAACTAAGGCTGGCGACTTCTTTTTCTAAGGTCATATTAATTTTATGGAGTTTGTCTGTTTTCTGTTCAAAATTATTGATTTCATCGCTTATTACGATTCCGGAAATAACGACAAATAAATTAAGAGCGATCAATCCGATCATGACTACGCCGGTTATTCTTAAAAAAAAGTTTTTCATA
>CAZMBH010000003.1:0-8583 GCA_964564535.1 uncultured Gammaproteobacteria bacterium | reverse complement strand
AGCGATCAATCCGATCATGACTACGCCGGTTATTCTTAAAAAAAAGTTTTTCATAAAAGTTGACTCTAAAAAATTATTTACCGTGAAGTGATCTTTGATCTACTTCACGGACTATTAATCTTAATTTGGCGGATTTCTCAAAACTTCTGCCTTTCTTATTTACAATCGGTTTCTTATTTAAAAGTTTTAGTCCTTGATTTTTTGAAAAATTTTTAACTATCCTGTCTTCTAGTGAGTGAAAAGTGACTACGGCAATCTTTCCATCATCTTTAATTATTTTCGTTGCTCCAGTCAGACCGTTTTTTAAATTTTCAAACTCATCATTAACTTGAATCCTCAAAGCCTGAAAAATACGTTTATAAGCGTTATTATCAGGCCCTCCGACCGCTTTGTCTATGCAACCTATTAAATCTTCAACTACTTCCAGCTTCTTGAATTGACGTCTGATAATGATTTCATGGGCTATTTTTTCAGAGTTAATTTCTTCAGAATTTTTAGCAAAGACATCAAACAGTTCCTCTTTAGACAGATGATTTAATAAATATTTTGCCGTCATTTCAAAATTTGTATTCATTCTCATATCTAAAGGCTCATTCAATTTTTTAAAAGAAAATCCCCGGCCTGACTGACTAATCTGTTTCATTGATAGTCCTAAATCAAAAACTACCCCATCAACCGGAATAAAATTATTTTCTTTCGCAATTTGCTCAATATCCCCAAAATTCCCCTGAACTAACTTTAAACCCGTTAACCCGTTAACCCGTGAACCCTTTAACTGATCTTCATCGAGATCTACCCCTAATACTTTCCCCCCTTTATCTAAAATCGCCTCACTATATCCACCCTCTCCAAACGTCGCATCAATATAAAGGCCGTCTTTTTTTATATCTAATGCTTCAATTACTTGATCTAACAAAACCGGTGTGTGCATATTTAGGTATTTTTAATTTTTTTGTTATATTCTTTCCATTTCAAGACGTCCCAAATTTCAAAATGGTCTCCAACTCCGATAATGACCGTTTTATCCTTTAATTCGCCGTATTCCAATAAATTCTTCGGAACCACAAATCGTCCCTGTTCATCTATCTCCAGATAAACTAATGAAGAAAAAATATAACGGCGATTATCCATGTCAGTTGGTTGAAGCAGCGATGGATTTAAGAGCTCTGTTGCTCTTTTTTCCCAATCATCTTTGTCATATCCTGACAAACAACTGCCAAATCCCTTTGTTAAAATAAAAGTGTTGCCTTTAAGGAGTTCTCTGACTTTTTTTGGCAACAGCAAACGCCCCGAGCCGGAGAAGTTGATTTGATATTCACCAAAAAACACCATATGATTCCATTATTAACCAAATTCAGCAGGTTGTCAATAGGTATTTCGCCACAAATCACCTTGTTAAAATTTGTGTTGATGTCATCCCCTTGAAGAAGGGGATCCAGTCTATAATTACCTTTTATTTTAATGAAAATCTGGTAACGTATGAGAAAACTCTAATACTTTTATAGCATTTTTATCAAGTAATTTTTTATATTTAGCTCTTTCCATGAATGAAAGCAAGTTTTCCGCTCTTTTATTTTTTTCATCCATCTCACCCAGTGGTATATATTTTTCAATATCTATAATTGATACTTTTTTTACAGGGATCCTACCAACATTGGAATTATCTAAACCTGCAAATACGATTTCAATAAATCTCTCTGCGTTTTCTGGATTTTCTTTAATTAATTTTTCTAGTTTTTTAAATTCAAGTGAGGGAACATCGCAAAATAAATGATATAAACGAGTCGGCCTTCTACTTACGTCCGCCTGACTATTTAGACCTGAAATCATTAATTTAGTTATTTTAGGATCTGTTGGGTCTGTAAGATAGGCAAAGCTGACACTATCGTTGAAATCAAACCCGTCTGGAGAATATCTGTTAGTTTTATTTGTTACATCAGCGAAACAGGCTTCATTAAAAGCATACATACGATTAGAAGGATCAAATTTTATCATCGTCTCAGAGAAGGTACGCATGTCTGATAAGGAAAAAAAATCTTTTTCATTCCTTAAGTTAAAATCAGAAGCGGATACTCGTACTCCATGAATATTTACTTCTCCCACAAACTTCCCAAGGATCTTTCTATCAGACGTTAATTCATCAATTTCCTGTAATCGATCTTCATCTTTTGTTTTAACTTCTTTTGATTGTTTTTTTTCCTTTACAGGTGGAGCTATAATTTCATCTTCAATTTTTTTTGTTCTTTTTGCCATTTCTGGCATTAATGGAGTAGAAGTCAGTGCCCCCCCCCAAGTCAGTTACTGCTTCTTTTTGATGATCTAAAGTTACTATGTTAATTTGTGATTTAAATGGCTCTGCTAATTTGTCAGAAAAAGGGATCGTTCCTCGTTTTGTTGCGTCCAAAGCCAATTTATTTCCTGAATTTAGAAGACTTGCGATTTTATTTGCATTTATTTTTTCTGGGTCAATCTTTGAACCGCTTGGATCAAGAAGGGCGGTTATATATTCTTTTAAAGCCTCTTGAGTTATTCCAGGCGCAGTTAATAATCGCATGATTATTTCCCTAGTTTTTGGATCCGTTTGTAAAGTAATTGCTAATGAACTTTGTAAACCATCTGGCATGAGTGGTACTTGAATAAATATAGTATCTTTGACTAAATTATCTTTTAACCAAAACACATTTACTGTTGGTCCAGAATTTCTTTCAACTGCAACTCTATTTATAAACTTATTTATATCTTTTGCAAATCCGAACGAATTTCCCGGCTTTTCTCCTTTTTCAGCACTCACAACCCCCGTACCCTTAGCTAGATCTGTACTAATGGTTTTATAACCTGAAAAATTCAAATGTTGACCTGCCATGTTAATTGCCATTTCTTGCATAGAGTTAGTATATCAAAGAAGATTTTAAAAATACTATTTAAGAAGATATTCTAGTTGTTTTTCGTAATTTATTGGACTAAACGAATAAATTGAATAAAAATAATTGGTTTCGCCAGAATCAATGGGAATAGTTGCCTCGATCGGAAATAAATAAACTGGGATATCAGATTTATCCTTGGATAATAAATACATACTCAAACTGTATTTCATTAATGTGGCTAAAAGTAAAATATCTACATAACTAATTTGGGCACTTCTTTTTAATAATATCTTTGTCAGAATATTAGAATTATCTTTTATTGACTTGTCAAATGGGATTTCTCCATCAATTATTTTTTGATAGTATCCAGTTGTTAATTTATAATTTTCCAGACTTCCCCTACCTTTAATGAATTCATGATAAACACCGTCAATCGTGACTAGCGTAAAATTATTTTTTTTAAAAGAATCAATTATGTGAGAAAAACATTCTTGATTTCTACTGGCGTCAATCAAAAAATTAGTATCAACTAAAATATGTTTTTGTTTTAATTTGGCCAAAAAATCTTCTAATTCTGTTTTAACCAGCGTAAGTGTAGTTGTTGGTATTTTCTTCATCAAAAATCGATTTAACTTCTTTAGCAGCTTTTATAAATTCAGCCTTATTAAATTTTCTAGGTTTTATATTTTCAGGCACACCAATAACTATCTTATCTTCGCCTGTTTTTTTTCTCAATTCTTTTTCCAACTCAATTATTCTTTTAGTCATACTTATTCATTCTAACAAATATATAAATCAATAGTCAAATTTAAGTTATAATATGAACGATGGAAAGATTATTAAAAAAAACCCAGGACTTCATTTTTACAAAGCAAAAAAGTATTTTTTCTTCAGCTGTTTTGTTGTCCTTTATGATTGTTCTGACAAGCCTTTCCGGCTTCTTGAGGTATAGGATTTTGGCAGGTTATTTTAATAAGGAAGAACTGGATATATTTTTTGCTTCATTCCGGATACCCGATATTATTTTTGAAATTCTGATTACTGGGGCGTTAACATCCACTTTTATTCCGATATATGTCAAATATAAAGCCAACAAAAAAGAACTATCTGAGAACATTTCCTCGATCATCAATCTAATTTTTATTTTATTAACGGTTTTTGTCGTTGTTGTTTCCCTTTTTCTAAATCAGATCATTCCAGCCTTAACTCCAGGCTATGATTTGGCAAAAATGGAAAAAATAATTAGCCTGTCAAGACTGCTACTTTTAGGCCAGCTACCGTTTTTTGTCTTAGGCAACTTTCTAACCGGAATCGGTCAAGCAAACAAAACCTTTTTTCTGTCAGCTTTAGCACCGATTGTCTACAATTTAGCAATCATACTAACAACCATATTCCTTTATCCGACTTTGTTTCTTTTAGCTCCAATTTGGGGTGTTGTTATCGGCGCTTTTTTTCTTTTTGCGATTCAAATTCCACTTTTTTTTAACTCGGATTTTAACTATCAATTTGTTTTGAAAAGAACTAAAGGCTTATCAGAATTTATTAAAATGGTCATTCCAAGAGCCTTTACGGTCATTGTTGCTCAGATTGACGCAACTATAGACTTAACATTGACGACTTTTTTAGGATCCGGAGCCTATACTTTTTTTTATTTAGCCCAACATTTACAGTTATTGCCTGTTTCTGTTATAGGAATCGCTTTTGGTCAAGCTTCTCTTCCGTATTTGACGGAGATGTTTCAGGAAAAAAAGATTGAAGAATTTAAAAAAATTATTTCTGACTCATTATTAAATTTATTTTACCTTACCATTCCGATCGCCATCTTTTTTATTTTTGCCCGGACTCCATTAGTCCGTTTATTTTTTGGCGGACAGAAGTTTGATTGGGAAGCAACCGTTTCAACCGCCGTTACCCTTTCTTACTTTTCGATTTCGCTTCCATTCCACGGCTGCTATTATTTTTTGACACGTTGCTTTTATAGTATGCATGATAGCCGGACCCCATTTTATGTTAGTATTTTTTCAATTTTTGTTAATACCTCTTTGAGTTTATTATCTATTTTTATATTCCACTTACCTGTTTGGTCCTTAGCCCTTTCATTTTCAGTCAGCATGATTATTAATTCCTCACTTCTATTTATAATTATTTCGGCACGCCTTAATGGTTTAGGATTAAAAAGCGTTTTTGTAGAAATTGGGAAAATGTTTTTTTCTGCTTTTTTGGCTGGTTTTGTCAGTTATTTTTCAATGAAATTCTTAGATGGTCTAATATTTGATACCAGCAGAACTATCAATGTTTTTTTACTACTTGCCTCGGTTGCTTCAATCCATTTTATACTATACTTATTCTTATCATGGTTGTTTAATCTAAAAGAGATTTACTTATTAACGTCTCTTATAACAAAAATAAAAGAGTATCAGAAAAAGTTTACAGAAATTTATATCCAATATGAATGATGACAAAGAAAAACTTGTAGCTATCAGTGCAATTCAGAAAAAACTTCTTGGTAAAAAGCTAAGCTACCGGGAAACTTTTGCCGTAATGGATGAGATCGCTCATGAAAAATTGAGTGATGTTTTAACAACATATTTTGTTGCTTCCTCTTTTAAAGAAGGTTACAGTCCTCAAGAACTGTATTTTTTTACCAAAGCGATGGTCGAAACTGGAAATAAACTTAAGTTTAAGGGCATTGTTGCCGATAAACATTCGGTAGGCGGGATTGCCGGTACCAGGACAACAATGATAATTGTACCTATTATCGCCGCGGCAGGATTTCAAATTCCAAAAATCTCATCACGGGCCATCACTACTCCGGCTGGAACTGCAGACGTAATGGAGGCGATTGCATCAGTCGAATTTACCCCGAAACAAATTACAAAAATTGTTAAGGAAGTTGGCGGCTGCATTGCTTGGAACGGAAAATTAGGAATTGCACCTGCTGATGATATTATTATCCGTGTTGAAGAACCCTTATCTTTTGAGTCGTTCGATAAAATAATTATTTCCGTAATGGCCAAAAAAATTGCTGCCGGAACGACTCATTTAGTTTTGGACATACCCATTGGAAAAACCGCTAAAATTCACCGTTTTTCCGAAGGAGAAAATGTAGCTAGGAAATTTGAAAATTTAGCGGCTCATTTTGGTATTAAAGTTATCTGCGATGTTAACGAGACATTAGAGCCGGCCGGACGTGGTATCGGCCCGATTCTTGAAGCGCGTGACGTTTTGTATGTATTGGAGCAAAAAACAGACCGGCCGCTTCGGCTTGAAGCAAAATCATTACGGTTGGCTGGAAAATTATTAGATCTTTGTTATAAAGAAAAAAAGGTTAACAAGAATGGTGAAGACGAAGCAAAAAAAATTCTTGAATCGGGTGTAGCTCTTAAAAAATTTCGGGAAATCGTTAAAGCTCAAGGCGGTGATCATAAGATTAGTTCTGAATCTTTAATATTAGCTAAAAATAAGTTTGATTACCGCTCCCATACATCTGGTAAAATTAAAGATATAAACAATCATAATCTAAGTACGATAGCAAAAATATTAGGTTCGCCTAACGATAAAAAAGCAGGAATTTATCTATTAAAAAAATTAGATCATTCTGTCAGTAAAAACGAGCCTATTTTCACGTTATATTCAGAAGATAAATATAGATTAAAGGAAGCCGAAGCAACTTTGAAGAATTTACCAATTTTTAAAATCGAATGAAAAAAACAAATATATTATTTTTATTATTTGTTGTTGTTTCCGTTTCATTTTACCTTTTCTATAAAGAAGGATCATTGCCTGTCAACAAAAATAATTCATCTTCGAAGATGTTTGTAGTCAAACAAGATGAACCCCTCGATGCTATTGTCAATAACTTGGATAACGAAGGTCTTATCAGAAATAAAATTGTTTTCTATTTGGTAGTCAGAAAACTGGGAATTGAACGAAAAATTCAAGCTGGAGAATTCCGACTTTCCCCAAATATGAGTGCGGATGTAGTCGCAAATACCTTAACCCACGGAACTCTTGATATTCAAATTACATTAATTGAAGGAATGCGAAAAGAAGAAATGGCTCAAATAATTTCCAAAACACTTGATATTCCTGAAATTGAAGTTGTCAGATCTACTAAGGAAGGATATATATTTCCTGATACATATATGATTCCTAAAAATGCCACAATGGATACTGTGGTTTCGATCATTAAAAACAATAGTAAATTTGTAAATGTAATTAAAACAATCAACAAAAAATCAAAGCTAACTGAAAAGGAAGTTTTGATTTTGGCATCTCTTGTTGAACGTGAGGCAAGACAACCCGCAACGAGAGAAAAAATAGCTGGTATTATTTTAAAAAGATACCAGGCCGATTGGCCGCTTGACTTGGATGCTACCCTTCAATACGTTCTCGGATATCAGCCTTTGGAAAAAACTTGGTGGAAAAATAATTTGACTGATGAGGACAAAAAGATTGACTCTCCCTATAATACTTATAAAAATAAAGGTTTGCCGCCAGAGCCGATATGCAATCCTAGCCTGTCCTCGATAGAAGCTGTTCTCAATGCCAATCCAAAAACACCTTATTGGTATTACCTAACCGATAACAACGGCGTCATGCACTATTCAGTTACACTTGAAGAGCATGAGGCTAACGTATCGAAATATTTAAGATAGCAATTGTCATTCCCGCGGAGGCGGGAATCCAGGATCAATATCTATAGATTAAAATAATTTTATGAAGAAGCTTGAAGATTTGTTATGGAAAGTTTTCTTTTTTCTTATCTTTATAATTGCTATAAAAATAGCTCGTGATTTAAGAGGAATAAATTTTGAAGAAGATTATTTTTGGTTTAGATTATTATTTTTTGGATTACCTGTAGTTATATTAATACTGCATTCTTTGATAGCTTTATCTTTAAAAAGGTCAATTCTATTCATATTTCTTGCAGCATCAATAGGAACAATTATGGAGTACATTGGACTAAAAGACGGAACATTTTTTGGGGGGCATTATATTTATAAATCTCAAATAACACTATTTAATGTTCCAATAAATGTAATTCTTTTTTGGGCCGTATTTATTTACACAGGTTACTCAATTACTAACTCTTTTTTATTTTGGTTAAAACGAGAAAAGCCTAATTTTAAAACACGAAATTTTTGGTTGTTACTCTCAACAATTGCATTTGATGGTTTAGTTGTTGTTGCCCTTGACTTATTTATGGATCCAATTGCAGTTAAATCGGGAAGTTGGAAATGGTTAGAAGGTGGGCAATACTTCGGAGTACCTATTGGAAATTTTATTGGTTGGTTTATCGTGACAATTATTGTTACAACAATATTTAGAATATTAGAATATTTTTTTCCTGAAAAAGAAACAAATTACAATAAATCTATTTTTATTATTCCAGTTTTAGGTTACGGACTTTTAGCTTTATCTTTTTGTTTTAAGGCAATAAATTTTCAAATATATGATCTGGCTATCTTAGGATCATTATTTATGTTCCCAACAATAATTGTTAACTTATTCTTTTTTAGAAAATACAAGAAATTAGTTAAATAGAATAAAAACTTCCTATTCTTTCGCTTGAATCCCCCCGTCTTCACGGGGAACGGACAATTTAAGGTAAATTACGTTATTTTATTTGTGTATTCAAGTTGAGCTATCCTTGATTCGTGATTATTTAGTGTCGATTGATTATTACGATTAATATCACGCATTTCTACACGAAATG
>CAZMBH010000002.1:0-37513 GCA_964564535.1 uncultured Gammaproteobacteria bacterium | reverse complement strand
AAAAGCAATAATTAAAAGAAGTCCAATAATTATTTTCTTCATTATGAAAATAATACCATAAAAAAATAGAGAAAATTAAAAACGCTATTAAAATTGGATGGAGTTAGAAAAATCAACTCCAGGGTTTTTAACTTTTTTTGCTATTTCTTCATCAGTTAATGTAAGAAAATCGTTTCCAAATATTTGATGGGCATAATAATCTCGAAAAACTCTCAAATCTGGTACTAACTCCTTGGGTTGAGCGCCAATTTCTTTGCAAAAATTTCTTAACGTTATGTAAAAAGAAGTATAAGCTAAGTTGCTTTCATCAGACTTATCGCTTCTTCTGATCCGTCTTGAAGAAAATTCAAAAGCTGATAATATTGTTTCAATTGGTTCTTGATCAACAAAAAAAAGGTACCTCATGTAATCTAAGGCTTTCTTGTCATTTTTTAGCAAATCATTAATAAAAACATCTCGATCATCGATGTAGTTTCCAAAATCTGCAGTATCGAATACAGGTTTATCTGATAGAGCGATATGATATTTCAAAGGCCAATTCCCAATTCTTAAATTTGAGTTCATTCGATTTGACGAACTAAAACTCAAACTACCTTCGTTAGTAATCACTGTTGAATCAAAAAATACAAGATCAACTTCATTATTGCGTTGTAGGTTATCAGCTAAATCATCGCTTTGCGTTTGTAAAAAAGAAACTATTCCAAATCTTTTTTTAATATCCTTAAGAAAAATTATTAATTGGGGTATTTCTTTATGAAGTCCTGAGAACGGCTCATCAAACATAATAAGTCTTCTTTCTTCTTTTATAGCTTTTAAGACATAGGAGACAATATTAAGAACCTTTCTTTGACCTTCAGACAAATGTCTTTGTCTACCAATATCGATTTCAAGTTTATCATCTACACCTGCATCAAGTAATAGATTGTATAAAGGCTTATTTTCTTTTGTTGTTAAAAAATTCCACATTTCTTGTTTATCCTTAAATCCTAAATTGCTCAAAAAACTACCGTTAGTTTTTAGGTAATCAGCTTCGTCGCACCAAACCCAATCATCTTTTCTATTATTGCCACTATGAACATCTCTAAATTTCCATTTTCCATCTATCTTAATTAGTTCTCCAATTAATCCGTTATGAAGTCCTGTCTGATGAGTAATTGCTCTTAATAAGGAGGATTTTCCGCTACCTACTCCACCTACCAACACGAACGGGTCATCTCCAATTGGTAACACCATTGAAGCTCTTTTACCAACTCCGTCAACATAAGGAAGAAAAATGTCAATAACTAAAGCTTTTTCAATATTTGGATTCAGGCCTCTCGTTAAAATAGCTACAGTTTCTTCATCAAGTTTCCTCGGCGGTTCTTTTTCAATGTGCGACTTCCATGCTTTTTCTGAGCTTAATAGGTTGTTAATAAGACCTTTTATCCCTTCTAAATTAAACGTTTCAGTTAGTTTGGCAAAGGCATCTTTAGCCTCTTCTATCATTAAAAGTCTTTGTGTGATCGATGTAAAACCTGACCTAAAACTAGTTGATAAAACAGCCAATATTCCACCTGTATTTAATGAACCTCGAGACAAAGCACTTAAAAAATATGATGCTGCTGAAATTGCCGAATCGGTAAAATTTATTGGTACTGTTGCATTTGAAACTTTATTGATATCATTGTTGGACTGTTCAAGTATTTTTGCGTCTCTAGGATTCCCTATAACTTTATTCCTCGATCCAATTGCTTGCTGGTGTCTCGGAGTAAATGTTTTTTTTGTAAGCAAATGATTAACGATAACTGAAGTTAAATGAGCCATTGTAAAAATAGTCCCGGGTATTTTGTCTGCAGAATTCGCAATAATTATTGCTGATTCAGCCAACATCCAAGTAATTAACTCTGCAGGTCTTAAATATAAATATCGATATTCATCAACATGATTTACTGCTTCATTTAAAGCTCTATCAATTTCAAACCCATCCTCACCTAATCCATATCTGTCAAATTCTGCTCGCAGAACCTGTAAGTCTCTATCTATAACCCTTTGGTTTTTTGTTGAGAGTTTACCCGAAACCAGCATTGTGGAAGATGCTAGTGTAAAAAAAATGCCGGCGCTAACGTAATCTCCTGTTGTTAAAAAGTTTAACATTGCAATATTGGAAAATTTTGAGAATATTTGCAATGCTCTGGCAGCCTTCATTCTTTTGTATGTTGTGTCACAATCTTTAATGATAAAAGGAAGATTTAGCCGATCAGCCGTTTCTTTGATTAATTCAAGATTCGGTAGCTGAGGACCTTGAATACCAACAAATTCGGCAATTCGATTTTTTGGTCGTTTTCCAATTCTTTCTTTAATTCCTGCCATAGCCCTATAGTATATCAAAATTGACCTCAAATAACAAACAACTCTATACCTGGCAAACTTATGTATAATTACCCAATGCAATATAAACTGGCGCCGGAGATTAAAAGACAGCTTAGACTTTTGATCAAGGAACTTAAATTTACCCACATCAAGCCAAACCAGATCCACTGCATCCGCAGCTTTGATGCCAAAACCCGTGCCTATGCCCGAATTTGGGGAATGAGCCGGCTGTTTCATGAAGTGGCCGGACTGGAAACAAACTACATTATTGAGGTAATTTCCCAAAGATTTGATAAACTATCTGAACGGGAGAAGATAAAAACCTTAATTCATGAACTGATGCATATCCCAAAGACATTTTCCGGCGCATTACTGTCTCATCGCGGACCGCATCATGCTATAAACGATAGAGAAGTTGAAAGGATTATTAGAAGTCTCGAGAAGTAATTGTTCTAATTGTTCTAATTGACCTAATTAACCTAAAAAAGTTCCAATTACCAATTGGTTCTTGGTTCATTTTTTAGATCAATTAGAATAATTAAGTCAATTAGGTTAATTTACAATCGAATTCATATGAAAAAAGTAGTTATTATAATCATCGGTGTTTTATTAGCCTTCGGAGCTTTTTATTTCTTTAATAACTATAAATTTAATAAAAAAACAAACCAGCCATTGTTAGTAAAACCAAAACCGGAAAAAATCGTCTTTAATTTCCTCCTCTTAGGTTATGGCGGTGGCGTCCACGAAGGAACATACCTTACCGATACGATCATGGTTTTAAATATCGATACAAAAGCAAAAAAAACCACAATTTTTTCCATCCCCCGTGACCTTTGGGTTGGTCTTCCAACCAAGTCAGGGGCTGACTTTCATACAAAAATTAACGCCCTATATCAGTTGGAACTTTTTCCTAAAGACTATCCCGACTTAAAAAAAATATCGACAAAAACTATAGTTTCAAAAGTCACCGGTTTGCCAATCGACGGATATGTCAGTGTTAATTTTGCCGGTTTTACTAAGGCGATTGATATCTTAGACGGAATCGACGTTGAAATAAAAAGATCGTTCACCGATCCGGAATACCCGATCGAAGGTAAAGAAAAAGAATTATGCGATAAAGATACTGAAGATTTATTCAAAAAAGCCGAGCCATTTATCACCCCCGGATTTAATCCGGAAGAACGTGATCGTCAATTTAAAGATAATCCGAAGCTTGAAGAGTTTATCAAAAATGCTACTGACTCCCCTGAACTGGCCTTTCCCTGCCGTTATGAAAAACTTGAGTTCAATAAAGGCCCTGCACATTTAGACGGAGCCACAGCTCTGAAATTTGCCCGGTCCCGGCACGCGCCGGAAGACGGCGGAGATTTTAACCGAGCTCTTCGGCAACAACAGGTAATTGAAGCCGTTAAAGATAAAGTCATCAGCATTGGTTTTGTTTCCAAAATAATTCCGTTAATGGATGAGTTTAAAAAAGATGTTAAAACAGATATCGGCTTGGATATTATAAAAAAATTTATCGGAGAAGCTGATAAATCTAAAGAATACAAAATTACTTCCTTCGTTTTGACCGATCAAAATGTTTTTAAAAATGCCGTTTCCGACGATGGTCAGTACATTTTAATTCCAAATGAAGGAATGGATAATTGGACCGGGATACAAAAAATAATTATTTCTTCATCTTCCGCCCAACTTAAATAATCGCTTTTATCTTTCTAATTACTTGATCAATACTTCCGTAAACGGTTGCGCCGGCGGCATTTTTGTGTCCGCCTCCCCCAAGCTTTTTAGCAATTTCAGACACGTCCGTGTCTTTTTTAGAACGAAAACTGACGGCAAATTTTCCTTTTTCATATTCAACCGCAATAAAACCAAAGTCAAAACCTTTTATACTCCTGGCAAATAAATTAGCAGCTGTTTCCCTGGCTCCCCGATGTTTTCCAAATTTTACAAATGTTTCGTAGTCCATAATTGAATAAACAAATTCGCCGGCTGGCGAAATCTCTTTTTTCATTTTTGTTAAAAACTCCCCCATCGTCTGGATCAAATTAAAATCAAAGCTGTCAAAAGCCTGTTCAATTAATTTGTCCTTATCTGCCCCTTTTTCAAGCAATTCAGTCGCGATTCTGAATGTTTTTTTAGAATTTTTTTCATATTTAAAAAATACCGTATCACTAGCTATGCCTGAAAAAAGGGATGTGGCCATTTCTGGGTCAATTTCAATTTCCCAGTCTAAAAGCATCTTATAAACTATCTCGGCAGTTGAAGATGCCTCAGTATCCAGTAGTTTATGGACGAACTCCATCCAGTTATTTGTCTGGTGATGATCGATGATAATTTTTTTAATATCCGGTAATTGAGTTTCTTTGCTGCCGGTGACAATGTCGTAAGAACCCGAATCAAGAATAATAAATAATTCCGTAGGGGCGATTCTTTGAATCGCCCATTCCTTAAAATCAATCGTTTCAACCAAATCGGCCCCTTTCAAGAACTTAAAATTTTCCGGGATTTCGTGGGGACAAACTAAAGTGATTTTTTTTCCCATCTTAATCAAAGCCTGATAAAGCGCAGTCGCCGACCCAATCGAATCAAGGTCGGGATTACGGTGAACATTAATAAAGATATTTTCGGCTCTTTTAATTTCCTCAAGAATAGATTTACTTAAAGAATAGTTTTGTTTCATAGGTTTTTCTTGTTCTTATTATTATAGTCTACTGATGATATAATTTAATCAGGAAAAGGACGAGTGGCGGAACTGGCATACGCGCACGGTTCAGAACCGTGTCTCGCAAGAGGTGAGGGTTCAACTCCCTCCTCGTCCACAAATCTTATATATGTTTGGAGGGTTGCCAGAGTGGTAATGGAGCGGCTTGCTAAGCCGTGACGGCGAATAACCGTCCACAGGTTCAAATCCTGTACCCTCCGCAAATTTTTGCTACTTGACATTAATTCTAATGTATTTATAATATATGTACATGGTCAAGCAAGAGGATATTGTTGAATTTGAGTGGGACAAAGGAAATATTGATAAAAATTATGAGAAACATGGTATTACGCCTAAACAGGCAGAAGAAATATTTTTAGATGAAAGTTTATTACAACTTGATGATATCAGACATTCACAAAAAGAGAAAAGATTTACTGTAATAGGCAAAACTTTTCAAAAAAAATTATTATTTACAGCCTTTACTATCAGAAATAGTAAGATAAGAATTATTTCCGTTAGAATGGCTAACAAAAAAGAAAGGAAAATATATGAAAAAAAATCTTAAGTTAATTCCATATTTTAAAACAGAAAAAGAAGAGCGAGAATTTTGGCAGACTCATGATTCTACTGAATATGTTGATTGGTCAAACGCAAAGAGAGTTAGTTTCCCCAATCTTAGGTTGACAAGTAGACCTATCACAATTAGATTACCAGAAACTTTAATTGATAGATTAAAAGTAAAAGCTCATCAAACAGATATCCCCTATCAATCGCTTATCAAAAGAATCTTATTCGAAGCAGTAGCATAAAAGCCAATTTTAAGTGTTAAAATGTTCTATTTAGAAGGAGAGGTCGCATAGTGGCCTAGTGCAGAGGTTTACTAAACCTCCAACCCGCTCAGCGGGTTCGCGAGTTCAAATCTCGCCCTCTCCGCCTTCGTCCCGCTGAGCGGGACTTCGGCGGACAAAGTCCGCTATAATATCCTCTGTATGAAATCTGTCATTGATAAACAATTAGCCAAGGTTTTGCATCATTTGTATATTAATCCTTTAGAAAAATGCAACTTGAAGTGCAAAATCTGTTATACAAGAAAAACAGACCCTATATTGACTGAGGAAAGTATTTTGAACTTTATCAACCGATACCAAAAAGCTTACGAACTGCAAACAGTTACTTTTTGCGGGGGCGAAGTATTTTCTTTAAAATATTTTCCCCATCTGGTTAACACTTTAACTCAAAGAGGTATTTTTGTTCAAACAATTACCAATGGCACGATTGATCGTCTTACAGAAATAGACAATCCAAATATGAACAAAATGATCGTTTCCATCGACGGTCTAAAATCATATCATGATAAAAACCGGGGGGCTGGCAACTTTGATAAAAGCATGAAGTTTCTAAAAAAAGCCCAGAAAAAAGGTTTTCATACCGAAATTTTCAGTATTGTTACTAAACAAAATTACCCGCTGATCGACCAATTTGAAAAATTTATGGAAAAACATCTTGGCCCGATTAATATCACCTATCACCCCCGTAAACCACTGGAATATTTATTAAATCATCCTGTTTCCAATATCGAAGGAACTGTCGATGAATTTGATTATTTAAGTAAAAACGAACTGATTGAAATAATAAAAACCAGGAATGTTTTTCCTCCGCGTGAACTTGGCTGCTATCAGGTTGCCCTTGCCTCAACCGGAAAGATTTACGGATGCTGCGAAGGTTTCCGGCCGATTGGCACTATTGATGATAAAATTGAGAATATTTTTGAAGCGCTAAAAAAGCGGGTCGGTGGACCTTGTTTAGGCTGCAGTCAGACCGAATTCATGTGCGGAATAAAAAAATTATATGAATAACGTTCAGTCATCAATAAATAAAGAGGAAGTAATTAAAACTATCCGGTCTTTTTTCTATAAACAAAACTTTCATGAAGTTATTCCGGATATTTTAAACGATACTCTTCCATCTGAACCGAATCTGACTCCTTTTTCAACCGTTTGGAAAACTCAAGGGATTGAAAAAACTTATTTTTTACCGATGTCCCCTGAACGGGGCGTCAAGAAAATGCTGGCTCAAGGAATAGGCAACTGTTTTGCCATCTCAAAATCATTTCGTAATCTTGAAAGATCCGGAAGCTTGCATCTTCCGGAATTTTTAATGCTCGAATGGTATAGAGAGAATGCCGTCTACACGGATATTATGTTTGATGTTGAAAAGCTTTTTGTCAATTTTGGTTTTAAAAAAAACTGGCCGGTTCTTTCTCTAAAAAAACTATTCCAAAAGTATCTTGACCTGGATTTAGAAAAAGCTATCTCTAACAATAAATTATTTTTAAAAGATTATGATCAGCTATTTGTCAATGAAATAGAATCAAAATTACCGAAAACTCCTTTATTTCTCATCGACTTTCCCTCTCAAATTTCTCCTCTTTGCAAACCTCAAAAAAATAATCCTTTATTTGCGCAGCGTTTTGAGTTTTATGTTTCCGGAATTGAGATAGGAAACGGAAATACGGAAAATACTGATACGAAATCCTTGCGAAAAATATTTACTCATGAACAAAAGCGGACCAACCTGCCTATTGATGAGGAATTTTTAAATTCGCTTAAAATGATGAGTAAAAAATCTTATGCCGGAATTGGAATTGGAATTGAACGATTGGTAATGGTTTTAAATAACAAATCTTCTATCATTTAATCGCTTGATTTTATAATTCATTTGTGAGTAAATCATATTATGTATATCGATTTCAAAAAAATCTTATCCGTCTTGGCTCTTTTGGTGATTGGCGCCGTAATTGGAATTACCGGTTTCAAATTAATTCAAAATTTTAAAGAACCCAAGCAGACTGTTTCGGTTGTTGGAACAGGTGAAATTGACGCAACTACCGATCAGGCAACCATCACAATTCAATTAAAAAACATCTCGACTACTTATGAAAAAGCCCAAGAAGAAAATAAAAAGGATGTTGATAAACTCAAGTCCGATCTTGTCAAATTGGGTATTCCTGAAAGCCGGATTACAATTAATAGCTATTCTTCGTCAGTTATCCGCAATTTTCAACCTGAAACTGATTTGAAAATGATGCCCAGGCCACCGACTAATACTTCCCCAACCGTTACAACTAACTTAACTCTTATTTTGGATCCAATTAAAAATATTGAAAAAATCTATGACGAAGTTTCCAAGAATACGAATGCTCAAATCATAAGTTCTTATTATTCTTTAAAAAATCAAAAAGTTTGGGAATCGAAAGCGAAAGAAGAAGCTTTAAAAGATACACGAAGCCAGATTGAATCAATTGCAAAGATCAATCATCTAAAGGTGGGAAAGTTATTATCTCTTGACGATACTAATAATCCCCGACCTTTTCCTTTGCCGATGGAAGCAACTACCGGTGATTCTTCGTCAATGATGAAAGAGGCTCAATTTGATTCCGGTGTTCAAGAAGCATTGCCAAATGAAGATGAAAATGTTTATTACAACGAACAGTCGGTGAAGATCACCGCCTCATATACAGCCACATACGAATTATATTAATTTAAAAATATAATATGAAGTTGATTATCTCTTTGATTCTTCCTCAACTTTCAGGTTTTATCGGTTCTTATTTTACAATTAATGCCATTCCTACTTGGTATGTCTACTTAAATAAACCGTCATTTTCACCGCCTAATTGGTTATTTGGACCGGTATGGTTGATTCTTTACTTAATGATGGGAATTGCCGTCTATTTAAACTGGATTAAAAATACTAAACAAGCAAAATTTAACGTCCGGTTATTTTTTATTCATCTTTTTTTTAACTTGATCTGGACACCGGTTTTTTTTGGACTAAAAGACACCCTATTTGCTCTTTACATCATAATTATGATTTGGATATTTATCATTGCGATGATCATTAATTTCCGAAAAGTTAATAAAATCTCATCACTACTTCTAATCCCCTATTTATTCTGGGTTTCATTTGCGACTCTCTT
The DNA here is from genome assembly GCA_964564535.1 of uncultured Gammaproteobacteria bacterium. Lineage (GTDB taxonomy): Bacteria > Patescibacteriota > Microgenomatia > UBA1406 > GWC2-37-13 > GWC2-37-13. The sequence goes on along the minus strand of CAZMBH010000002.1, from coordinate 28,478 downwards.
GAATTATTTCATCTGGAGACTGAATTAAAATAGACGCTTCTGACAATTTAAACTTTCTATTTTGTAGGTTATAAGCGGTAGACAATCATCATTACTTTTGTTAAGTTAAAAGTCAAAAGGCAAAAAATGATTTATGTCATCCCCTCGTAGGAGGGGATCCAGTCGATAATTACTTTATATGTTTGATAAAATATACTGTGTCTACATTCTATATTCTCAAAAGAATGGAACTCTATATGTTGGAGTAACTGATAATTTAAGCAGACGTATATGGGAACATAAACATAAAGAAATTGATGGATTTACTAAAAAATATGAGATTCATCATTTAGTTTATTTTGAACTTCATAATAATCCCGGATCAGCAATAACAAGAGAAAAACAAATAAAGAAATGGAACAGACTATGGAAGTTAAAATTAATTGAGAGAAAAAATCCTGAATGGAAAGATTTATACCAAGATATTTTATAAAAGGTATATATAGTCTGGACCCCCGCCTACGCGGGGGTGACACTAAACCCGCCGGAGCCTGCCCTCGACTCCGATCGGGGGCGGGAATGACATGGAAGGCGGAGGTGACAATTTCCTCGTAAATTATCTTTATGAAAATGATGATTGCTTAACTTTTGACTTCTAACTTTTGAATTTTGAATTACTATTTTTGTGCTATAATAAATGCCATGGACGATTCTGTAAAAGTAATTCTTAAAAAATTAGATGAGATCGATTCTCGATTGAAATCAATCGAAGGGGTGAAAACCGCTGCTGTCACGACTCAAAGAGTGACAGATGCAAAAGAAGCTAAGATCGAACGCGACCCCCTTTTTGGCAAAGCACTGGAAATGATGGATAAGTTCGATGAACTGTCCTCAAAACAGCTGTCAGAAGCTCTTAAAATCGATGCAAAAAGAGCCGACACTATCTTGGATCAACTTGAATCTGCCGGACTGGGAACTTGCTATATGAAAGAAGTCTAATGCTTTATTTTTTTCTCAAAATCATTTGGGTGAAACCATAGCTGAGTAAAGGTGATTATTTCGGTGGTTTTATGTTTATTAATTAAACGCAGTTGAAACTTCTTAAGGATTGATTCTGTCATCCCCGATCTAGTCGGGGATCCAGTGCTTTTTGTCTGGATTCCCGCCGGAGCCTGTCCCCGAATGGGGACGGGAATGACATGGGATGCGTTAGGAAACAGCTTAAATACCCATTTATTTGCTGTTAAGAATCGCTCATAAACACCATCTTTGTTAACCAATGGCTTCATTTGAAGAACTTCATGCCCGACAAACTCTGTCTGCTTAAATTTAGGCACTTTTAGATTTCTTTCATCAAAGAAAAGATTAAGGCAAATTTTATTATTTGAGCTCCGAGCTTCACGACTTCTACGTAATCCTAATAGTTGCGCTAAAAATAAAGCAATTATTCTGCCCGTAAACAATCTATTTTTTGCCGTGATTATAAACAAATCAATATCATCATTCTCCCCGGCATTCATCATCGAAATACTGCCCGACAACCCAACTAATTTAATTTGGGGAAATAGGGTAAGTAATTTAATGAAAAGTTTAAATTTTGATGAATTAAGTTTCCTTTTCGAGATTTGCCTCTTATTATTTAAATTACTCCATTGCTCCATTGTTTCATTGTTACTTTTTACTTTTGACTTTAATTTTTGACTTTTGACTTTTGACTTTTGACTTATTATACTATACTCCCCCACAGTATAATTTCCCCGATTTTCGATTATCTTTTGCTTGACCATACGATCTAATTCAATATTGAAGCTATTTCTATTGATTTTAGCCTGCAAAAACGTGTAAATTTCTTTTCCCGTAGGATGATAAGCAAAAAACGAGAAGTATTTGATTGTTTTTAATATTTCTTTATGAATATCCATTAAATATTTTATTTAGTTTCTATTTTTTGCTTGATAACCAACCAAGTATATTTAAATAACTTTAACTGCCTCTTCCATCTCCAAGGTTGAATAACTAAACGAAATAACCATTCAAGTCCGATCTTTTGAATAAAAACCGGGGCACGGACGACATTACCTGATAAATAGTCAAAGGCTCCCCCGACTCCCATAACTACACAATTGGTAAACTCCTTTTTGTGACGAGCTATCCATAGTTCCTGATCAGGAGAGCCGAAAGCTACAAATATCAGGTGGGGCTTATAGTCGGCGACTATTGAAAAAATTGTATCTTCCTCATCTTCTTTCGGATTATTAATATTCTCTATCCCCTTCAATCCTTTGAACTTAGCTTCAGGAAATTGGTCCTTGTAGCACTCGGTAAGTTTCAGTGCTAAATTTTCTTTTCCGCCAATCATCAGCACTCTTAAGCGTCTGTCTGACGCCATCTTTAATAGATCTTCCATTAGTCCTACCCCGGTCACCCTCTCCCCTATCTCAACACCCAACCATCGGGCTGCTATGACAACCCCAACGCCATCAACGATCCTAATTTGGGCTGTCTCAACGACCTTTCTAAACAATTCGTTTTCAGTGGTGAGAACCATGTTCTCGAGGTTTAGGGAGACAATGTGGAAAAAACCGGTTGGTAGGTCGATGTACAATAAGATTTTCTCTAGGATACTGGATTTACTTTCAAGTGGAATTGTTATTCCTAATATTTTGTTTGATCTCATAATTTGATGTTTACTATAAGTTAAGTATCAAATTTTAAAGGTTATAGATTAAACTGTTTTTGTTCAAATTTTATATAAAGTTTTTTAGCTTTTATTATAACCTAAAACTCAAACAGAATGCAAATTTAGACTTTGTATTTTAAATAATACTATATGATATTGATTTTTTAAATTTAATATGTTTATTTGATATTTAATATTTGATATTTAATATTTTCTTAAATACTATCGGACAGCTTCCTTAAAACTATCCAAATTCTCAATAGCCATTCCAACTCCCCGGATGACACAAAATAACGGCTCATCAACAACAAAAGAAGAAACACCGGTGTAATAAGTAATGTATCGGTCGATGTTTGTAAGCAGTGCAGTTCCTCCAGATAGAACAATTCCTTTGTCAACGATATCGGCAGCTAGTTCCGGAGGAGTTTGAGATAGAACCTCTTTGATTCCGTCAAGAATTGCTTTCAGCGGTTTAATCAGAGCCAAATTAATATCCTTTTCCCCAATAACGTAGATTTTTGGTAATCCACTTTGAAAATCCCGTCCTTTGACTTCCATTTTCCGCTCCTCGCCCGCTCCCTCGCTAATATAAGCATTTCCAATCTTAATTTTTATATCTTCAGCCGTCCTTTCTCCAATGATCATATTGTGTTTTTTTCTAAGTTCGACCATGACCGCCTCATCTAATTTTGTTCCAGCCACCCGGACCGTTTTGTAGACAACCAGTTGTCCGAGCGAGATCACCGCAATTTCAGTCGTTCCCCCACCGATATTAACGATCATCTGTCCGGAGGCCTGAGAAATTGGTAATTTAGCACCAATTGCTGCCGCTAGTGGTTCCTCGATCAAATAAACGTCGGACGCCCCGGCCTGCTTACAGGCGGCAACTACAGCCCGTTTTTCTACCTGTGAAGAGCCTCCAGGAATTGATATCATTACTTCCGGCCAAAAAACTCCGCCTTTTAATCCTTTTTTTAGAAAATAAGTGATCATCGCCGAAGTTGTTGAATAGTCAGCAATCACCCCTTCTTTCATCGGCCGGGCAGCAACAATTGAACCAGGAGTCCGTCCCAGCATCTCACGGGCGTCTTCACCAACAGCTAAAATGTTTTTTCCTTCCAAAGAATAAGCAACCACTGTCGGCTCATTTAAAACGATCCCTTCGCCGGCGACGTAAACTAAAGTGTTGGCGGTTCCTAAATCGATTCCTATCTTTTTCCGGAAGAACATAAGTATATATAGTATAATACAGTACAGACATATTGGTATACGGTTGTTGAAATGAAGTTCATCAAGTTTGTCAAGTCTATCAAGTTTATAAAGTAAAACATAGTATTCTTGATGAACTTGAAAAACTTTATAACTTGATAAACTAATTTTTTTATGAAAATCATTTTTCGAATACTATTTCTTTTGATGTTTGCCCTTGTCTTAACTACTGTGATCGCCTACGCCCGCGGTTATCGATTTGACGTGGGAAAAAGATTAGTCAGGGCGACTGGAATAATTTCAGCAACTTCAACACCTAAAGCAGCTAAAATTTATATAAACGGTGAGCTAAAAGGCGTCACCGACACCAATATCACTCTTCCTCCTGATAATTATTTAGTAGAGATAAAAAAAGAAGGTTATACCAGCTGGAGCAAAAAAATTAATCTTAAGGGGGAGTTGGTAATTAACGTTGATCCCGTTCTTTTTCCGATCAATCCTTCTCTTTCACCTCTAACTAATCTTGGAATTATGAAGGCTGTCCCGACCGATGATGGTGATAAAATCGTTCTTTTTGCTAGCGAGTCTGCCTATCTTTTTGACGCCGGAAAAAAAACCCTGCCGTTTTTCCCGCCTTTAAATAAGACCGTTGATTTATCTCAACTTTCTCTTATTGAAGATTTAAAAAATATTAAAGTGATCTTTTCCCCGGATCAAAAACAGGCAATTATTGAGCTAGAGCAAAATAGCTACCTAATTTCTCTCGAGGAAAGCAATCAAAATCCTCTCGAAGTTACTCTTTCTAAAGAAACACTTATTGAAGCCTGGCAAAACGAAAAAAGCAAGAATTACAGTAAAATTTTAGAAACGTTTCCAAAAGATTTCGATAAAATCGCCTCAAGTTCTTTCCAGATTATTTCCTTTTCACCTAATGAAGCTAAAATCCTTTATAAAACAAAGGAAAACGTTGAACTACCCTTAATGATCAATCCGCCTCTTATTTCTACCAACCAAACACCTGAAGAAAGATTGTTAATAAAAGATAAAATATATGTTTACGACCGTAAAGAAGACAAAAACTTTTTACTTCCAAATCTTAATTTAAAATGGTATTTCGATTCCCGCCATCTTGTCGTTGAAGAAGAAAAAAAGATCTCCATTATTGACTATGATGGGACAAATAAACAGTCAATTTATTCCGGGCCTTTTGAAAGCTCCTTTTTTAATACAACCAATGATGGAAAGATCGTTGTGTTGACCAACCTTAATGCACAGGAGAACGAACTACCGGACCTTTATTTGGTAGGAATTAGATAACTTACTCCGTCACTCTTACTGCAAATATTAGTAATCTTTTCAACGTTGTTCCTGGTGGCCAACAGGTTTGCAATGTCAAAAACTCCCGATTGGTTTTACGGGTCAGATATTGAACCTGGGAAGGATCGACTACTTCTGTACCAATAACACGATAGACATATCTCTGCCCCTTATAAAACAAATTAACCTCATCATTTTTTTGAAGTTTATAGAGTAGATAAAAAATTGCATTATAGCTTCCAACGTTCCAAAAATAATCAGTTGAATGGGCAAAAAGAAAGATATGTCCTCCTTCACCGGGAAAAGCTGTCCCTAATGCTTGGGCTACTCCTTTATTTAACGCATCTAAATATATATTTTCATTGGCCGCATCAATATTAGGTTGTACTTTTGCATTTGCCCCAATTTTGGGAATTACGATGCTAAAATTCGGATCCACCGGAGTTAATATTTCAATCGGTTTGATGTTGAAGGCCTGAGCTAGTAAGCCTCTTTTTATATAAGGTCCGTCCTTAATTAAGGACGGACCTTGATCAGCGACTATAAATTTCTTCTGTGTCGAAATATTAACAAAGTATATCAACTCTTCTTTGACCGGCTGCCAAAAAGTCTTCACGATCATAAACAGCGAAGAAAATAACAAAAAATTTCCAACCGTGCGAAGAATAAGAATTCTCGCATATTCACTTGTCTTCAAACGATGAATATGGTGGCGGATTAAATGTCTTTTTGAAAGTTTTGTGGAATTACTCATGTGCTCCCAGGCGGAATTGAATCTTAATCTGACTCAAAATGTGTCCTCGGGCGGAATCGGACCACCATTAGACGCTTAGGACGCGCCAGTTCTATCCATTGAACTACGAGGACTAAAATAAATCTGATATTCGATTCTTTAAAGCCAAAACATATTTTAACAAATTTCCGCCCTTTTTTACTCTAACCCTACACATACCATAATTTAACTTACCCACTTTTTTTCCTTTTAATATGTCTGTGTTTAAAAATTTATTCGACGGAACTTCGGTAATCAATGACCAATATTTTAAACATTCGTTTTTATCTAAATCTTCAAAAATTCTTATGGTAATTTTTAAATCGTCTTTTTTTACATTAAAAAATTCTGTTAAACCTTTGACAAATATTCGAATCAAAACAGGATCACTATTTATTAAAATAAAATCTTTTTTATTCCCTTCACCCCAATATAATGCTGATAAAAAAATAATTTTCTCTTTATTTGATAGTTTTTTAATTGTTTTTTCTGCCATTATTTTAGCTTTTTCTTTATTTATTATCATTCTTTTCAAACTTCCCCCCCTCTTCGAATGCCAAATTTTTTGAAATTCTGGTAATATTTCAACTCCTCCTATATATCTAAATACAGATCCATAGCCGACTTTTACCTCTTTATGAATTTCTGGCAAACTATACCCTCTCTGCCTTAATAATTTAATTTTTTTAATTGTTTCTTTTGGAATGAGCTTAGGCATAACATAAATATAATTTATTGGAACTATAAAGTCAACGTGTAACTTATTAGCTCTTTCATTATAATTACAATTATTAATGCTATAATTATTTTATGTTCATTGTCATCGAAGGTATTGATGGAGCCGGTTGCGAGACCCAGGGTAAAAATTTGATTAGAATGTTATCCGAGTCCGGAAAAAAGGTTTCATTAATTAAATATCCCAATTATGACCGTAACGTTGGAAAGATAATCAGGGATTTTCTTTACGAAAATAAGGGTTTGACTCCAAAACAACAGTTTCTCCTTTATACAATGCAGTTTATAATGGATAAAAAGATGATTGAAGAGCGGAGAAAAAATGAAATTCTAATCGCCGACCGGTATTTTTCAACCACTCTCTGCTATCAGACTCTCGAGGGGATTGATATGAAGATGGCTCTTGATTACGCAAAAAATTTTGAGATTGAAGTACCTGACGCTGTTTTTTACCTCAATGTTGATCCGGATATTGCTATCAGTCGGAAACATGGCGAGGATAAGGAAAAAAACTTCCGGGAAAAAGATTTTGATTTTATCCGGAAAACAGCAGCGCAATATAAAATGCTTGTTGAAAAACAAGTTTGGGCAAAATGGGTAAATATTGATGGAAATAAATCGGTTGAGGAAGTAACGAAAGAGATATATAATGAAATTCAAAAGTTAAAAGTAAAATAAGTGTCATTCCCGCGTAGGCGGGAATCCAAGCTAAATATTCCTTATTGTTTTAAAAGGTAGTTATAGTCTGGATCCCCGTCTTCACGGGGATGACAATAAACACTATGTCAATTGAACGTACGCTAATAATATTAAAACCCGACGCTGTTAAGCGTGGTTTAATTGGCAAAGTCATTGAAACTTTTGAAAACGTCGGCCTAAAACTCATGGCGGCTAAAATGCTGAGGCCTTCGGCTGACGTGATAAAGAATCATTATCCTGGCACCCCTGAATGGATAAAGGAAATGGGTGAAAAAACCCTTGCTTCTTTTAAACAATCCGGAAATAATGTCATGGAAACTTTTAAGACAGAGGACCCAGCTCAGCTGGGCAGGTTTATTTACGAACGTTTAATTAAATACTGGATGGAGGGTCCGATCATCGTCATGGTTTGGCAGGGACCAAATGCCGTAACTGTTGCCAGAAAACTTCGCGGCCACACAATTCCGGCCCTTGCGGTTCCGGGAACATTGTTAGCTCGATATTCCTTTGACTCTTCTCCTTTATCTGCATCGCTTGACCGAGTCGTCAAAACTTTTATCCATGCTTCAGGATCGGTTGAAGAAGTTGAAAGAGAAATAAAATATTGGTTTAAAGATGAAAAATTTAATGAGTATGAAAGAGAAGTTGATGAGTTATATCTAAAATAACTATGAATAAACAAAAGGCCCTATTAATAATAAAACCTGATGGGGTTCAACGTGGAATTATTGGAAAAATAATTTCCCGCTTTGAAACCGTTGGCCTAAAAATTATCGGTCTTAAATTTGAAATGGCTACGTCCGAAAAAGTTATCGCCCATTATCCGGAAACTGAGGCTTGGTTTAAAAAAGTAGGAGAACGGACGTTAACCAATTATGCAAAGAAGGGTTTGGATGCTAAAAAAGTTTTTAAAACTGATGACGCTGTTTCGATTGGAAAAATTGTTAAGGGCTGGCTGGTGACTTACTTCCAGGAGTCCCCTGTTTTTTTGGCTGTTGTTGAAGGATATGACTGTATAGAGATCGTCCGTAAACTTTCCGGAAATACCATTCCCGTCTTAGCCGCTCCCGGAACCGTCCGAGGCGACTTTTCTCATGACACGATCGATCTTGCCAATGAACAAAACCGGCCCCTCCGGAATATTATTCACGCATCCGATTCTCCCGAAGACGGAGAAAAAGAAGTTAATCTTTGGTTTAAAAAGGAAGAACTATTTTCCTACAATCTCGCCGGGGAAAAGTTTATGAATAACTCCTAATAATTATGCACGAAAAACATTCTACATACTGGTACGCATAGCAAAAAACAGCTCAATCAGTTGAATCGTCAGATGCGTCTTTGTCTAGGGGGCAAAAAAGAAGAATATTAAGAGAAGCAGTTCAACTTGGTGACGAAAGAGAACAATTGGGTTTAAGTCGCGAAGCACCAACACACACTACAATGATAGAGACGTTAAGGCATCTTCATCCATCTAGAAGGAAAAATGAAAGAAGAAAAAGACACGGTAAAAGAAAATAATCAAGATATATCGACTCAAACAAAATCTTTTTTTGTAAATTTGAGTACTACATTATAATGTTATAATGTAGTTTTTTATCAATCGCTTATAACCTACAAAAGTAAGAAATTGGATTATTAATAAGGGATTATTTTAATGATTGATACTTTTCATCAACTTCTCCACTTTTCTTTCAAAATCCCTTTTGTCTTTATTATTAGTCAAAATATATTCACAATATGCTAAACACTTCCCTACTTGTTGTCCTAATTTATTTTGCCCCATTCCAAGATCGCGTCTGTCAACTTTCAAGAAATCCTCATAGTTTTTCGGGTCCCATTTTTTACCCCGTGAAAGCACTCTCTTAAATCTTAATTCCCTATTTGCTTTGACCCCGATTAAAATAAAATTTGAGTTTTTTTTCAAAAATTCTATCTCTCCGGGATTACGGATCCCTTCGATGACAATCCTATCCTTTTTTTGCTCACTGATCGCCTTGATTATGCGTTGTGCAAGGACATTATCACCGTATGCTCGTCTCAAATCATCCCCCACGTCCTGAAGCGTCTGACGGGTAAATTTTGCCTTTCCCTTTTTTTCTAATTCTTCGTGAACAATTGAAGATAAAGAAAACGAAGTAAAACCTAGTTTTTCAGTTAAGTATTTAACCAGTATTCCCTTTCCTGAAGCGATCTGGCCGACGACACCAATAATTTTAAAATCCATATATTTTTTTTATTATTCCAAATATTTTTTCTCCCCAAAACAACATCGTAACTGTCCCTATAACCAAAAAGGGTCCAAAAGCGATCTTACTTTTTAGTTTTTTATGCTTTAATAAAATTATTATTAATCCAAATATTGCGCCCGTAACAAATGCAATATATAACGCTAGAAAGCCCTTTTGCCAGCCTAATAAAAAACCCATAATCGCGGTTAGATAGACATCGCCTAATCCCATAGCCCGCTCTTTGGAAATGAAATAGATGAGAAAAATTGGAAGACTGACAACAATTCCTGAATTTACAAAATTAATAAGACCCGCCTTCGTCAAGACTACGGCGGGTAAGGAAAAAATAAATAAAGCCAATAAAATGTAGTCGGAAATCAGATGATATTTCAGATCGGAAACAAAGATGACGATGAGAGATGAGAGGATAGATAAAATAAGGACGGACCTTATCGTAGTTGAGATAATATAAGGTCCGTCCTTAAGAACCATAACAAAGATGACGCCCGTGATAAACTCGATCAACGGATACTGCCAGCTTAGTTTTTTTCCACAACATCTCGTCTTACTTTTTAAAATAAAAAATGATAAAACCGGAATTAAATGATACCAGGCGATTTTTTTCCCGCAAAAGTCACAGTGAGATCGACCATTAATACTTTTCTCCTTAGGTAAACGGTCTATGAGAACATTCAGGAAGGAGCCGATTGAAGCCCCAAAGATAAAAACTACCGAATTAATTATTACCGTCATTATTTTAAAAAGCTAAAACTGTAATTTGTGTTTTTTTATATCTGCTATCCTATAACAAATATACTAATTAGGCTTTATGAAGCCACCTACTCACTTATCTCTATATACTTATTTACATCAATTTTATCCCATTGATTTTCCGGAACCCAAAGATTTTTAAAGTGTCTAAATTCATTCCAACCGACTGACATCAGCCTTACATTAATCTTTTTTTCTATTAATAACAGGGCGATTTCTTTTGATAAAACCGACGAGGCGGTATCTCCATAAACAATAACTTGTTTCTTCTTTAAGGTAGATATGTCCTTTTTTATCTCATCGATCGAAAAGTTGACTGCTCCCATTATATGAGCTTTTTTAAAAGACGAACTATCCCTAATATCAACTAAGATTATCTTTTTATCCCCACTGTCTATTAGTTTAAGAAGGGCTAAGGGATCGACATAAAGATATTTTTCCAGTTCTATCAGTTCCTTGATCTTTTCTTTAGGAGCGCTTTTTTCCTCAATCAAATTTACAACTTCTTTTTTTGAAACATTTTTTTTATTTTTAAAAAGTGAGGGAACAATATATATCAATAAAAAAACCGTTATAAAACTAATCAAAAATGGCAAAACTAATTCTTTAATTGGATTTATCTTAACGTTTAATTTTGATGCTTTTGACATTTTTTTTATATATTTAAAATGAAATTATCGACTGGATCCCCGCCTCCGCGGGGATGACAAAAAAAGCGAGACGCAGGTATTTTTCGAAAATCGCCAGGGGCCCCCATGGGGGTGTGGCGGTCGAAAAATATCGAGTCGAGCTTTAATTATATTTTCTATTCATAACGTAACGCATTTAATGCGGAGGTCTTTTTAGCCCGGTAAGCCGGATAAAGACCTGTTAATAATCCTACCATAAAAGCACATATAATAATAAAGGCGACAAAATATGGCGGTAGATAATTCAACTGAAGGAAACCCTGGCCTTTTGATATGGCAATAATTGATATTATTATTGAAAAAGTTTCTCCAATCAGGAATCCAAATGCTAACCCACCGATTCCGCCGGATAATCCCATGATCATCGCCTCCGCCAGGAAAAGATCTTGCACTTCATCTGATACCATTCCTATTGCTTTCATCCCTCCGGTTTCCCTGGTGCGCTCAAGTAATGAAACTGTCAAAGTATTAAACATTCCAAGCGACGCAACGCCTAAAGCAACCATTCCTAAAATTGCTAATAATAGTCTTAGATTGTTGAATAGACTTTCAATTTGTTTGACTGTGTCATAAGTAGAAGAAGTCCTTAAACCCATTGTTTCAATATCTTTCCGTATTTTCGGCAGATCTTTTTGATTATTTAATATTAATTTAAATTGAGAAAAATTTTTAATTCCCAGTTTTTGGATATCAGAAAATGGAACGTAAAAGTACGTATTGTTGGTGTCATCAATTACTCCAATAATCTTATATTCAACGTCTGATGTCATCACTTTACCTTCAATATCGGGCATCAGACTTTTAACGATGATAAAGGAGGATTTAAAGGTCGTCCCAACCGCCTTATTAATATCAATATTTAATAAGTTTAAAAATCCCAGTGACACAACCGCTTCTCCATCAGGTTTATGAATAAATTTTAATGTTTCGACCTGTTTTTTTTGTGCAGAGGAAGACGCCTGCAAGGATACTATCTCTATCCCCGCCTCATCAGTGGCTACCACTGATTCATCATACGCAGCAGACGCTGAAGCCTCAGCGGAATCAGAAGCAGCCAATACATCGGTAAATATTACTTCGGCACTGCTGGTTGAGATACCTAAAACTGACCCAAAACTATCTCCGATTGTGATATTTATATTTTTTTGCTCAACGCAGCCTTCCTCCCATCTTTGCTTACCCAAATCATCTAAACTTGGCATAAGAGTTCCGTCCGCTTTTTTTTCAAAAATTGGGAACTTTGCCTTGATCCACTTACCTAAATAGATATTATTTTTTTTGTCAAAACCAACCCGTCCATTTTGCGAAAAAGGATAATAATCTGATCCCCAATATTGATAACCGGTATAGCCACCGTCAATTCTGGCTCCGTAACCAACCATTTTACTCCCAACTTCACAGCTTGACCAAATTGCCACGGGTTTTTCCGGACTAAGATTAAAAGATACCGATTCTTTAACAATTCTTTGATGAATTTCTCCAAATTCAATTTTGGTTTCAGTTCCGGCTATCTGCCCATCTTCTTGAAAATCAAGACTTAATTTTTTATCCAATGAATTGTTATTGGCAAATGGCTTTCCTTTTAAAAACTTAGTATTAATTCCGTTAAGTAAATAATCCTTCGGAACAGCATAGGCTAATACATCAGTTTGGGCCTTTTTATAGCTAATGCGCCCGACAATTGAAATGATCGGAAGAGCTTTATTTTTTTCTTTGATTAAGTTTATTTTATTAAAAACATCCTGATTTAATCTTAAGGCTGTATTTTCACCGGCTGAGATATCGATCATTTTCAATTCATTTAATCCGGCGACCCGACTGATAATTAATCTTTCTATACCATAACCCAAGGAGAGCAGTAAAACAATCGCCCCGACCCCAACCGACATTCCAAAGATCGTAATCAAAGAGCGGGTTTTCTTGATCATCATATTTTTGTAAGCCAAATTAATCAGGTAGATCCTTTCCACCTGAGAAGATCTACCGGATTCCAATTTATTTGTAAAAACAGTGGTCAACTTGCCCATCTTATTTTTCCATAGATCGCCAAGTTTTATAAATAAATGGCCGAAAAATGGAATTCTTTCAAAAAGTCGATAAACTTTTTCTATCAAAAACATTAAAAGGATGATAAAGAAGGTCATAAACAAATAAACCGTATGCATTATCCCGGGTAGGGATTTAATAAAAATCTTTATTTTTCCCGGCCAGTCTTTTATATTGAATGTTTTTTTTACTTCCATATTTAGTCTTGTGTCATTCCCGCGTAGGCGGGAATCCAGAGCTCCTGGATCCCCGTTTTCACGGGGATGACATGCATAACTATTAAAATTTCAATCTCTTTAAGAAATCACGATCGCGGACATTTGATTCGGTTCCGCCGATCTCTTTTTTACCAATGCTTGCTTTTGATCTTGTTTTTTTATTTACCGTGATCTCTTCAACCACTTCTCCATCCAACATATGATAAATTTTGGTAGCATATTTCAGATATTCCAAATCATGAGTGACCATGACGATAGTTTTTCCAAGATCAACTAATTTTAAAAATGTTTCAAGCAATTCACGTCCGGATACAGTATCAAGATTCCCAGTTGGTTCGTCAGCCACAATCATTAAAGGATCAATACTTAAGGCTCGTGCTAATGTTACTTTTTGCTGTTGTCCTCCCGATAGTTCATTGGGCATATAATCAGCCCATTTATCCATTCCGACTAGTTCCAGATTCTTTTTTGCTTTTTCCATTATTTCCTTTTCATCGAGGTCCAACAAGTGCAGGGGGAAGCAAACATTTTCAATGATATTAAGAGCTGAAATCCATAATGGTTGCTGGAATACCATTCCAACATGGAATCGTCGATACAGAGCTCTTTCATCCTCATCCATTTTATAAAAGTCTTTTCCTTCTACCAACACTTGACCGGAGGTTGGTGGTTCCAAACCCAAGATACAGTGAAGAAGTGTTGATTTTCCGCAACCTGACGGTCCAAAAATGATTGCAAACTCTCCTTGTTTAACTTTAATATTTATCCCTTTAAGAATATTAATTTCGCTATCTCTCATTACAAACGACTTCTTCAAATTAGCAATTTCGATAATGGTTTTATTATTTGTTGTATTCATGTTTTTTTCTTGTCATCCCCGATCTAGTCGGGGATCCAGTGCTTGATTGTTCTGGATTCCCGCCTTCGCGGGAATGACAAACATATTCTATTGTTTAATATTTAAATTATTTAAAAATCCAAATGTCTTCGACAGGTTCTCAATTACCAAAGTCAGTGCATCCTTGGTTGACTTGGGGGTAATTATAACTGTATCAAATGATAGTCCGATATTGCCAGATTTATCTTTTGAGGATGCCCGTAAATGATAAATTTTTGCCGGAGTCAGACCAGTGATCGTCACTGTATGATTGGTTGTCAAACTGCTGTCTTCTTGAGTTGTTTGATCATATGATGTACCGGTTCCCTGAGCGTATTCAACCTGAGTAGTCGCCGGTTCATCGGTATCCCAAGAAACAACAATTTGGGCTTTAGCCGTGTCCCCTACACCAACAATAGTTGCCTCGACATTCATATTCTGAATTTCCGGGGCCCTCATATCATTAGATGTTTTAACTTTCCTGGTTTCGATCTGAGACTCATTTCCGGCGCTATCTTTTCCTTTGATAATCAAAGTATAGTCAGTGTCATCATTTAGATTTTTCAAGATGACTTCATGGCTTTTTTTCAATGCCAGACTGATTGAATCAACCGCCCGTTCCGGACTAGCTGTTGGATAATATGTGACGATTGAAGAAATCAAAGTATTCGACGTCCATAATAATCTTAAAGTTGCCGTCGCCATTCCTGATACCTGTTGAAGTTTCAAGTTTAATATTTTTGGTGTCGGCAGGGTTTCAAAAGTATAATCGTCACTATAATATACATTTCCCTCTTCATCCTCACCGGCTATCCGGAGATGATAAACTGTCCCTTCTACCAAACTATCCAGACTTACTGTATAACTTGACTCACTGGTTGAAGTTGACAAGGATTTTGTTGACCCGTAACTAATTGTTTCACCATATTCGATCGAGGCTTTAATGGCGCTTTTTATCGTAAAGTTAACAAAAGCAGTATTAATGTTGACATTTGAAAATTTGACCGATGAGACAAATGGGGCTGCGTTGGTAACAAAACTATACTCTTCAGAGCTGCCGGTATTACCATCTTCATCTGTCCAAAGGGTTTTATAGTAGTAGGTCGTCCCCGGATCAAGTCCGGAAAGTACGATCGTATGTGCGGCAATTTGAGTTGATGAACCAACCTCTTCGCCATAACTTCCTGATGTTTTTCCGTATTTGACAAACGAACTAGCTGTTCGGGTGGTCGACCAACCGATCGTTGCCGTTTTTGTTTTAACCGTCGCCGTCGGCTCCCCGATTATCGTTGGTGCTACCCGCCAACGGCCATCCGGATATAGTTCAACTGTGTCTGACGTCGCCGAACATTCATTAGTTGAATCGCAGGCTTTAACACAATAATATTTTGTTGTCTGAGTCAATCCGGTATCAACATAGGACGTCTGAGTGGTTGAAGCAACGTAGTTAAAGTCACTATAATTAGCACTACAACTTGAATCTTCCACTGCAGAACGATAGACCTTATATGAAGCAACTCCTGAACCGGTTGATTCTGGTGTATCCCAAGAAAGAGCCAACCTCCAACTTGAAGTTTCTTTTATCGATACGTCAGATATATCAATATTGCGCGGTATTCCGGGAGCTGATGTATCGGCTGTAAAAGTAACTTTTGCGTAATTTGAATAATCAATATTTCCGGCTTCGTCTTTGGCAACAACATAAAAAACGTTCTCCCCTTTTTGGGTTGCGTATGCATCACTTGTCAAATAAGTATTTGTCAAACCGATTTCATTTACATTATTACCTATTGGTAAAGCGTTAATAGAATAATAATATTTAAGTCCTGATGATGCACCGGAAAATGATTCGGGGGCTTCCCAGGCAAATGCAAATTCATTGACCGTATTTGAAGCACTTCCATCCGTTGGCACCGTAACTTCCAAGTTAGTTGGTTTTGACGGCGCCGTTCCCGAATATTTATAAATTTGGGTGGCATAAGTTGATGCATAATTTCCGGCATTGTCACGGGAACGGACGTAAAAAGTATTATTTTCTCCATCATCATAGGCAAGAATACCGCTGGCTGTAGCCGTACCATTTGCATCCATTGTTGTTAAACATGTTTCTGAAGAATACTCATCCTCAGCTGTTTTATATTTATAACAATACGCGCCTATCAATGATGCACTATCGGTTGCACTTTTTAAGGTAAATGAATAATCATTTATTGATGTATATCCCGGCGGATCAACACTAATTGTCACCGGATTGGTCGGTGAATCAGAGTCAAATTTATAGATAAACGGTTGCCAGTTAGTCGAAGAAAAATTATCATCGTCATCAACTGTCTGAATCCGAAGATAATAAGTTTCACCGGACGTTAAACTAGATGCAGTATATGATGAAGCAGTCGTTAATGTTCCAGATTCAGAAGCATTAACATCCGGATCTGTACCGAAATATACATAATATCCCGCTACTCCTGATCCTCCAGTTCCATCAGTGGCTCCACCGACCGCATCAGCATCCGGCCAGTCAAAATTCGGAGCTGTATAGTTGTACCAGGTATTAGTCGTAATTGAAGCGCTTTGAGTTGAGGTTGAATATGGTAACAAAGAAGTCGGATTAGTCGGCGCTGATATATCCTGATAGTAGTTAACTGTATAGTCGGAAACAACACCGGAATAAATACCGTCAGACGATGTTAAAGCCAGCTTAACTTTTAAATAACGGTTAGCAGTTGAGTTAATTTTATAAGTATAAGTTGTGCTAACGTTTTTAATTTCTGAGGCTTCAGACCAGTCCGACCAGGTTGAATTATCCGATGATGAACTCGTATGGACTGTCAGAGTCGAATTGGTAGCGGACGTGTAAGTTAAATTAATATTGGCAAATCTATATGTTGATGTTAGATCATGACTTGGTGAAACATAGTTCCCTGACTCTTCAAAAGATGAAGTTGCTGTCTGCATCACATAGGTATAAAGCCCGTTGGGATAAGTATTTGTTCCCGATCCTCCAGGAATCATAAAGATCTTGTCTACGCCATTTGAAGCCCCAGCTCCACCAACATATATATTAGCTGGAGCATTAGCAATCGCTTCCCAAGTATTCCCAGAAATAGAATATCTCAGACATCCGGGTTGGTTCCATCCACGGCAGGCATAAAGATAATCACCCCCGCCATCGACTAAAAATCCATCGTTATATATGCCACTTCCGATAGGTAGATCAGCCACTGCCGGATCACTCCATGTATTAGCGCCAACATCGTAACGATAGAACTGTAATCCTGTTCCTCCACGAATTGCATAAATATAATTATCTTTGTAAATAATATCTCCTCCATAACTGACGCCGGATGGAACAGTTGCTAAAGCTGATGACCAACGTGAACCATCTGATCCTTGAGTATCATAACGATAAAATGAAGTTGTTCCTGCCCCTCTTGTCCAATAAATATATCTTGATCCATCATAAGTTAGCGCTGACCCCTCTCCCAAATCAAAAGGTGGCGGATCAGAGACTAGTTCCGACCAGCTATCGGTCGCAATATCATAAACAAAAAACTTTTTGAAATAATTCATCATTGTTGCATAGATCTTATTATTGGTCGAATCATAGACTAGTTCTGATCCAATATAGAATCCGGCTGGCGCATCAGCCATTTTAGTTGATGTTCCGGTAGCACTATCATATCTATAAAACAGGTTGTCATAATTTCCTCTAGTAAAATAGAAATTGTCACCATCACCTTTTATAATATCCGATCCATAATAAAATCCTAAGCTATATGAACCTCTAAACCAATCGCCAAATAAATTAGTATTAGGAATAAGCCATGATGATTTGGCAATATTATACTTATAAATGTTTTGGCCTCCTTGACCTCTTGCAATGTATAATGATCCATTTACGTTTCTCATTGCCGACCCTCCGCCAATTGTCATCGGAATTTCTGTCAGTTCAACCCAGCTTTGGGTAGAGATATCATATCTGTAAAAAAATGCGTCTTGATTTCCCGGAAAAAAATAAATTGAATTACTGGTTGAGTCATACTCGATCTTCGATCCAACTCCAATTAACATTGGAGTATTGGTTAAGACTGTCCATGCGTTTGCAGAAATACTATAACTGGCAAAGCCTGACCTTGCACCTTGAGTAAGATAGATCGTATCGCTTCCATCATAAGCCATATTAGCTCCATCACTTACCACATTGTTTACTTGAGTGCTTGGCCCTCCAAAATCAATATTTGCCATCTGCTCCCAAATATTCCCTTCAGTATCATACCGATAAAAAGCATCGTCGGCATTACCTCGTGTTGCATATATATAACGATTACCATCATAAATGAGATTCCCTCCAGTATAAACAGCTTGCGGTAGATCAACGGCAGCTGAATCGTCCCAAGTATTAGCGATAATATCATAACGCCAGAATTTAGTAGTGTTATAACCTTTAAATCCATAAAGATATCCTTCTGGCCCCTCAATTACATCGCCCCCATGATAAACTGCCTCTGGTGTAGTTGCTTTTGTTGACCAAACATCAGTTGCCACATCATATTCGTAAAACGTTGTTGTATTATAACCTCTGAAAATATACAGTTTATTAGTCGATGAGACATAGGCGAAATCCGATCCATAATATACGCCGGCGGGCATTAAACTCAGTCTCTCTTGTTGCCAAAAACCTGACTTACTACTTAACTTAATCTCATCATCAGTTGTTGAAATATCAGTTGCAGTTCCTTCTAAAAAATCAGTACTTAAAGTTTGAGTGATAGTTTGCGGAGGTGAGACACCCGTATAAGTATATGTAAATCCAGTTGTTGCTGGTGAAATATTTCCGGCCGTATCTTTTGTTTTTAATCTTAAATAATACGTTGTTCCTGTTGTCATCTCTAAAGTCGCCGTATAGGTTGAGGCTGTTTGATAATAACCGGAAACTTCTGGATCAGCGCTGCTATTTGAGCCAAAATATACATAGTAACCAGCTATACTTGTCTCTGTATCAGTAGCACCGGTCCAACTAAAATAAGGCTGATAATGACCATAGCTTGAACCTGTTGTCAAAGTAACTCCATTTACTGCCTGTGATTTTCCTGTAAATGAAGTCGGATTACTAGGTATATTTTCATCACCTGTATAATTTATTGTTAAGGAATAAATTATAGGAGTCTGACTTTGATCTGATGAGGCAGTCATAGTCGCCTTAATTTCTATATACCTGGCGACTATCGATGAAATGGTCGTACCGCTGACACTGCTCCAGCTTGACCAACTTGTTTTATCGGCACTTGTTCTTGTTTCAAAAGTAACGGTTGAATCTCCTGGAGTTGATAAACTTGACGCAAGCGAAGTCCAATCAGAAACATAACCTAAATCGATTGGCTGACTTGTCCAAGTACCTGAAGACTGATAGTTATGAGCCTCAACAGTAAAGCCAAACATCCTGTAAACACTATTACCAAGATTTGAATAAAAATATCCACTTCCATCTGTCTCAAGTGATGCTCCGGTATAATAAGAAATTTCTGTTCCGCCGTAAGTCTGCATCTGTCCTAACCAACGCCAAACACCTGACGAGATCGTATACTCCCAAATATCAGGTTTTAAATAGCCTGCTTGAAAATATATTTTTCCGTTATAGTACGCAGCATCTGTTCCTAAAAATGGAGCAAACGGCAGATTCCCAAGTGATGTCCACGTATCTGATACGACCGTATATTTAAGAATCTGTGATATTCCATGACCGGAGATATAATAAATATCAGTACCGTCAGATACCATTCTTGAACCATATCCGGCTTCGGCATTATCCGGCAGATCAGCTACTAAAGGATCACTCCATGTATCAGTAGAGATTTGATATCTCCAAAATGTCCTGGTGAGATAACCCCTTGTTGCATACATATAATCACCTGTACCTGGATATACAAGAGTTGAGCCATAACCCGTAGTTGATGGAGTCGTAGCTGTCATTGTTGTCCAACTGTCTCCAGCCGGATCATACCTGTAAAGGTTATTTGACCCGCTTCCTCTTACAAAATACAGGTAACTTCCAGCCAAAGTTCCCTTTGTGTCATCTGAGAAAGATGCAGGCGTACTACTTTTAGTCTCCCAAGCATTTGAAGAAATATTATAACGATAAAAATTCTGTGAGCCACCTCTTGGATAGTATAAGTAATCGCTATGATAGATCATATCTCCGCCGGTTGTTGGCGCATTAGGAAGATCGGCTAATCCTAAAAAGCTATTGGCCGAAATATCATACTTCCAAAAATCATAGGTGCCGTTTCCACGGAAAACGTATAGATAGCCATCGGAGGCATTATAAACGTTTCCTGCATAAGCTGTTGCATAAGGCAAGCCGGTTAATGACTCCCAAGTATTATCACTGATCTTATAACGATAAAAAGTTGTCGTCGAACTATAATCACGCGTAAAATAAATATAATCTCCGTTTATACCCAGGTTATGATTCCCATACATCGGATAAAAATCTGCCGGAATATTAGCCAGAGACGACCACGTACCGGTTGCGATGTCATATTTATAAAAATTCTGATAGTAACCGCGAGGAACATATAGAGCCCCGTTACTATATAACATATCGCTTCCCTGCTGTAATCCGGCCGGCGGATTGGTAAGAGCCGTCCAAGCGTTTGTCGAAAGATCATACTTCCAAAAATCAGAAGTCCAACCTCCCCTTGACGCATATAAATATGTGCCGTCTGAAACAAGAGAGGAGCCGCTAACAAAGAGATCGGGTGCTGATGTCAAGTCTTCCCAGGCGTCGGCGATTATAGAATATCGACTGAACTCTTTCTGATATCCTCCGTAAATAACATATATGTAATTACCCATCACTGTCATATCAGCGCCGTCATAAGCCATATGTGGAGCATTGGCCAGTTGTTGCCATCTATCTTCTGATGGTATATATCTGGCAAAATAGCTATCCAGATTAAACAAGGCATAGATATAGTTTCCGTCGCTTACGATTGGCGTCTGGTTACTCATCCCTAATTTTGGAGTTTTAAAAACCCTAGTATTCCAAGTTATCTCCGGTTTTATTTTTATCTCTCCCTCTTTGCTCTTTGACTCTGCATTGGTAAAATATCCTGATTCAAAGTCAACCTGGTTTGTAATCGAGTGTGAAGCTGCTTCTACTTGATTAAGTCTATAAGTTGATAAAAGATCCCATGGTACTATTACAACAACAATAACAACCAAGTTTAGGAGTAATTTAATTAGTTTTCTAATATATCGTTTTTTAACCATAGTTGATCATTTCCGAAACTATTTGTTTTAATCTAGGTTTATTAATTAATTTTGTATTTAGCTTCCACCGTAGTCCCCGGCCGGTTTCTGACTTTCCCCAGGGAATAATCAGGTGCTCTCCTTTGATTTTATGACGCACCAATGAAGAAAATACTCCACCAAGCGCTTTGCCCAATTTGCCGATCTTTTCGCTTGATACAGTAGAAGAGATAATGCCGTTTTTGGCTTTTGACAACAAGTAGAGAGCCCTCAATTGAGAAGGGCTCAGATGGTGAATGACATCTTCGATAAAATCCATGGACTAAATTGAGTATAAAGTATGCATTTGTTCTATGTCAAGGACATATTCTTTACTGACTTTATGAACTTTAAGATCTTTATGAACTTTATAGACTTTATAGACTACTACATCTACTACATGCACTTTTATTGAAGTTCGATCGTTTCTATGCCTAAAAAAATGGAGACTTTATTTTCCATCACTCCTGAGTTTCCCATTTAGTGCGGTTTATCTAAAATAATTACGCTTACTTTGTGTCATTCCCGCCCCCGATCGGAGTCGAGGGCAGGCTCCGGCGGGGTTAGTGTCACCCCCGCGTAGGCGGGGGTCCAGACTATATATGCCTTTTATAAAATATCATGATATAAATCTTTCCATTCAGGATTTTTTTCTTCAATTAATCGTAATTTCCATATACGTTCCCATTTCTTGATTTGTTTTTCACGTTGGATAGCTGATTCTGGGTTATTATGGACTTCAAAATAAACCAAGTGGTGTATTTCATATTTTTTTGTAAACCCATCTACTTTTTTATTCTTATGTTCCCATACACGCCTTCTTAAATTATCTGTAACACCAACATACAGAGTTCCGTTCTTTTGTGAGGATAAGATGTAAACACAATATGTTTTATCAAACATATAAGGTTATTGTAGACTGGATCCCCGTCTTCACGGGGATGACAATTCATCGTAGTGCGGTTTCAAACTACTTTATTACAACAAAAAGCTTGTTAAATCAACCTAATTATTTTTAGATTTTGAAAGTGGGAAACTCGGGAAAAATACCACTTTAAATGTTTTGCTTGATTCTAGAACAACATTTTCTATAAACCTATGTATATATTTCATGTTTGACTATTTTAACTTATTACTTTAAATTAGTCAAGTTTATGTTATTTATTGAAGCTCGATCGTTTCTATGCCTAAAAATATGGAGACTTTATTTTCCATCACTCTCAAAATACCTTTATCCTTTACGGAGATCTCGGTTTTTTTATCATCGTGACCGACTATTATGATCTTTTCTTTAATGATGGAAAAAAAATTTGCATGAAATGGCAGGATGTCAAAGGATCCTTTTTCATTAACTGAAGACAAAGACCTGGCTTCTCCACTAAAAACAATTACTTCGGAATTTTTGATCTCGACTAGTATTTTATCATTTGTCATATGGTAATTTTAGACTGGATCCCCGCCTCCGCGGGGATGACAAAAAAGCGAAGATATCTATTTTTGAGACAATCGCCTGGGGCCCCTTTGGGGTGAGGCGGTCGAAAAAATACGGTATCGAGCTTTTTTATTTAATGCTACCAATATACAAAAATTCTTCTGGCTTTCGTCCGTCGTGTTTGCCATCAATAATTTCGATCATGTCTTTGACCGTTTGGGCAACCGGAATATAATCACCCTTCTTTCCTGTCTGGCTTTGGGCAACAAAAAAATTCTGGGTCATATAATTTTTGATTATTTTTGCCCTTTTATAAATCACCTGATCTTCGGCGGACAACTCTGACTCTCCAACGAGAGAAACGATCCGTTCAAGTGATACTGATTTTTTTAAAATACTTTGGGCTCCTCTCACCGCCTGTTCATGCTCTTTTCCCACGATCTCTGAAGATAGGCCGGAAGAGGTTGATGACAATAGGTCAATCGACGGAAATCTCCCCTCCTGATAAACTTGGCGGGATAATACAACCATTGAATCAAGATATGGAAAAATTGACTGAACGGCTTGATCGGTCATATCGTCTGATGGAACAAAGACCGTCTCGATCGTTGTTAATTTTCCCGATTCGGTGGAAACTAAACGTTCGTGAAAGTCAGCCATTTCTGAAATCAAAGTTGACTGATAACCGCCTTCGGAAGGAATTGCATTTGTCAAAGTTGAAAGTTCATAACCGGCTTGGGCAAAACGAAAAATATTATCTATAAAGAATAAGACGTTTTTTTTGGCAATATCACGGAAATATTCTGCCATTGTCACTCCGGCAAAAGCAGTTCTAAAGCGAACGGCCGAATTTTCTCCCATCTGACCGAAGATCGAGGCCACTTGGGGTAAGACTTGATTTTTTTCCAGACTTTCATAAAGCTCCTGACCCTCACGAATCCGTTCTCCAACCCCGGTAAAGACACAAGTATTCTTTTTTTGAGACAAAACCACGATGTTGTGAATAATTTCTGTCAACAAAATTGTTTTTCCAACTCCGGCTCCTCCAAAAAGCCCGACCTTTCCTCCCTGCAGAATCGGTGAAAAAAAATCGATCGATTTAATACCGGTTTCTTGAATTGAAGTTGAGGGAATTACTTTTAAAAGAGTTGGGGAAGGCTGAAAAACCGGCCACATTAATTCTCGACTGATCTCTCCTTTTCCATCCATCGGAATTCCAAAAATATCAATAACCCGGCCCAAAAGAGTCTCGCCGACCGGTATTTCAAAAGATTTACCCGTCCCAACAAGAGCTTCTCCCCTCTTTATTTTTTCACCACCGGTATAAACCAAGCCATAATAAAGGTTCCTTTTGGAAGACATGATGTTTTCAATTTTTATTGACCGGTCGCCAACCGCCAAAATCATTTCATGGATTTCCGGCTGTGACCCCAAAAATTCCATCTCAACGATATTGCCACGGATTGATTTAATTTTTCCTAGTGTTTTCATATGAATGTAATTTTTAATTTCTAATTTTAATGCCACATTGTCATTCCCGATGCTCCCCCTGTCATTCCCGCGTAGGCGGGAATCCAGACTAAAATCACAATACAAAAATGTAATTATAGACTGGATCCCCTTCTTCAAGGGGATGACACTAGTCCCTCTTTCTCAAAAATATTTGTACCACTCTCTCATTCTGTTTTCTTTCCATTAAACTATTATGCGCTTTTATTTTTAAACTTACCGTCATTTTTTCATCTTTTTCAACTGCATCCAACGCCTGCTCCATCGCCGAAATTCTGGAGGCATAACGGGCCAGTTGCCCTTCATAAGCTGTTTGTTTAAAAAAATTGGAAAAAATTTGGGTCTCAAAAAAAAGTAAAATCTTTTCCAAGTTCGGTTCAAAATAATAAAATTTATTTTCTTTTAAATCCCTGTCATTACCCATCATGATATCACCGCTGATATTTTTGTTCAAAGCCAGTTGGCTGAAAAAACTTTCATATCGACCAAAAAATACGTTGATCTTTGAATACTTAATAATATTGTTTATGACCGGTTTTAAATCGACAACGGTCAGATCGGTATCAGGAATCTCAAAATATATATAGGCCTTCTTTAAGC
This sequence comes from uncultured Gammaproteobacteria bacterium, assembly GCA_964564535.1. Taxonomy (GTDB): domain Bacteria; phylum Patescibacteriota; class Microgenomatia; order UBA1406; family GWC2-37-13; genus GWC2-37-13. The sequence continues at coordinate 3,427 of CAZMBH010000002.1, read as the reverse complement.
CTAAATCATCATACATTTTCTTACCTAATCTACCAATGACAACCAAGTCAATATTTTGGTTTTTAGTCTCTTCAATAAATTTATAAAATACTTTATTCAAAATATCTCCATATAGTTTATTATTTGCGGATAATAAAACGGCGACGGTTTTTTCATTTTTTCCCATTAATAATAATTTTTCCGGATTCGTAATCTTATTTTTTTTAGCCAGATCCAAGACTTGATGTTTATAAGTTTCCTTCATTTGCAGATAAACTTCGGACAGTTCGTCATAAAAACTCCGGGTATATAAAACGGCGTTTTTGATTTTTTTCATCTTCATAACCGAGATCTGTTCATAAGCCACGCAAAGACTGCGGATTGTTTCCAAAAATTCAAAATTTGTTTTTAACTGTCTTTGATCGAGCATAATTTAAAAGGTAATTATCGACTGGATCCCCTCCTTCGAGGGGATGACACAAAAGCGAAGATACCTATTTTTGAGAAAATCGCCAGGGGCCCCGTGGGGTGTGGCGGTCGAAAAAATACGGTATCGAGCTTTTTTAACTAATAATATCCTTCTTGTTTTTCTCTAAATATTCCAATAGTTCCCTAAAACTTTTTATCTCCCCGACTCCCTTGTCCGCCGTAGCCTTGGCGAAGGCGGATTTTAGTAATTTTTCTTTTAATTTATCGATCTCTATATCAAAATAACTTTCAGAGTAAGCCAATGCTAATAAAATCAGCTGTATCTCACTTGAAATAATTTCACTGTACTTTTGATCAAAAACTTTTATTATCCTCTCTCCTCGGGTAATCACTTTTTTCACGTTAGGTGATAATTCTGCACCAAAGTGAGCTAAATTTTGCAAAGATTCATATTCTGATAAAAATGCCGTGATCTCATGATTTGCCTGTTGATAGATAGACGCTTGGGTCTGTCGTCCGACTCTGGTTACCGATAAAGGCAGATTAATTGCCGGACGCCGTCCTTTAGTAAAAATTGAGCGGTCAAAATAAATATGCCCGTCTGTGATACCCATTAGATTTGTTGTAATGTAACCTGACAGATCCCCTTCAATGGTTTCTGCTACTGGAATACATGTTATGGAAACTGTCTGGACCCCCGTCTTCACGGGGGTGACACTTATACCATTCCTGTGATTCTCACTGTCATTCCCGATGCTCCCCCTGTCATCCCCGCGACCCCCTCTGTCATCCCCACGACTCCCTCTGTCATCCCCACGACTCCCTCTGTCATCCCCGCGTAGGCGGGGATCCAGTCGATAATTACCTCTCTTAAAATTCCCTGCTCTTTCTAATAAATGCGCGTGAAGATAAAAAATGTCTCCTGGATAAGATTCACGACCGGGAAATTTATCACTATTTAAAGCAATCTGACGGTATATTTTTGCGTGGGTGGACAGATCATCAAAGATAAGCAAAGTATCAATCCCGCGATCCTTAAAATACTCCGCCATTGTCATTGCTGTAAATGGAGTTAAGTAAATTAAATTTTCAGAATCATCCGACCCTGAAACAATGAAAATAATTTTATCAAATATTTTTTCCGAGACAAAATAATTAAGTATTTTATTAATATCGGTTTTTTTCTTGCCAATTGCAGCAAAAATTACAGTTTTTCCCAGTTTTATTTGATTTTTTACGGTCGTGAGTAAAAAAGAGGTTTTCCCGGTTTTTCGATCGCCGATCACCAGTTCTTTTTGCCCATTACCCAGTGGTAACAACATGTCAACTAAAGTCACGCCCGTTAATAATTGCTTGTTAATTTTTGCTCTTTTATCAATTCCGCCTATCTCCGTTTCCACCGACCTTTGTTCCGCTTTTTGAATTTTTTTATTTTCCGGGGATATTATTTCCCCCAATGGATTGATCATCGTTCCCAAAAATTCCTCACCAACCGGTATCATCAGCAAGCTATCTGTCCGACTGACCTTATCCCCGCTTTTTATTTGAGCTGATTTTTTTAATAAGGCAACCCTACACAAACCATCGGAGATATCGGTTATCTGACCAAAGCTGTTATTTTCAAAAACAACTATTTCATTGATCCTTGAATTAGGTAACCCCTCAACAACGACCAACGACTGTTTGACCTCGGTCACTTCCCCGTACTCGCCAAACTTCTCGAGATAGTGCTTATAATCTTGCATAATTTTTTTCCTCCTGTCATTCCCGCGGAGGCGGGAATCCAGACTAAATATTTCTTTGGATCCCCGTCTTCACGGGGATGACAAAAAAGCGAGGCGCAAGTGTTTTGAGACAATCGCCAGGGGCCCCGTGGGGTGTGGCGGTCGAAAAACACCGAGCCGAGCTTCTAACATTTGACATATTTTCCTTTGTATTCCACTTCCACCTTCGTAAATAACTCTGGATTTTTTTTTATTGAAATCAGAACCTTCCTTCCCAGACTTTCCTCCAACCAATTGTTAATTTTTTCCGTTAGTTCAAAATTTGGATAGAAAGATAAATTTAGATTAACGACCGGCAATTTTTTTATTGCGTCGACTAATTTCCCCAAACATTCTTTTTTATCATTTTTTTCTAACAAATAAAATAATTGGTCATAATAACGGACATCGATTTTTTTTAAATTTCTGCTAAATTTATTTCCGGTCAAATAAACGGACTCGCTCAAATTTTCAAGCTCTCCTAATAGATCTTTGGCTTGGCCAACGGTCACAATAGTTTTAAGAATTGTTGAAAAATCCATCTTTTTTAGCTCTTTCCAGAGCCTCAAATATTAACTTCTCTTTCGTTGATTCCGGCATCGCTTTAATAAATGTTTCGGAAACTAGTTTCCTAATTTCTGCAGTCATTATCTTGTCCGTTTCTAATTTTTTTTGTTCTTTATAATCCGTCAGGTCTTTTTCTATCATCGCCCATTGTTCTTTAGTTTTACTTTGCAAAAATTCCTGATTATCCTTTAGTTGTTTTTTGATAATTTCCTGTAGATCAACCAGTGATTTTTTTATTCCCGCCTCCAGTTCTTTTTGATAGGTCAGGACGCTTTTGCCGATGGCGTCTTTTAATTCCTGACGTAAGGATTCCTTAAGACTTTTGTGAAAAAAGTTACTTTGGATTAGGATCTGATTGGCTTTCTTTGAAGCCCTTTCTATAATTTTCTGGGCTTTTTCATGAGCCTTCAACAAAACTTTCTGAGTCGCAACCTGATGTGGTAACAGTTCTTCGAGAAATGATTTTGACATAGTTTGTGTATTGTCATCCCCTCGTAGGAGGGGATCCAGGAAAGTCTGGATTCCCGCCTTCGCGGGAATGACAATTATTAAACATTTAAAATTTGTAATTTGTTATTCAATTGTTATTTATCATTTGTCATTTGTTATTCCTTTTCACATTCTCAATATCACCAGTGCCAACCCAAGTCCTGATAAAATAATAACGACCGTGATTACAACATTCATAA
>CAZMBH010000001.1:0-119556 GCA_964564535.1 uncultured Gammaproteobacteria bacterium | reverse complement strand
ATCCACAATTTATTACAAAAACTGGAGTCAGGACACTAATTTGCGAAAGTCAGGTATTATAAAAATGATCAAAAATAATTTCGTCTGTCTCTGTGTTATAAACAAAAAGTTTTGATGAATCACGGGGTACGGAAGGGCTCAAAGCCAAATTTTTTTCAGGTAAAAAATAATCGTAATCTTGAAGATTCATCCTAATATGATAGCATGAAGAGGAATATTTAGTCTGGATCCCCGCCTTCGCGGGGATGACACAGCAAAAGCGCGACGCTTAATTTTGCTATTGGCAGACAAGGTAATCGGAATTTTTTTCACTTTCGGGGTTAGGGATCCCCGCTGTGATAAAAAATTACGTTACCGAGTCTCTATAGAAAACTTATTTATAGTATTCTTTCACTTGGAAAAGGAAATATAATGAGATTAGTCCGCCAATAACTAATCCTCCAATATTAAATTGGATCACATTTTGAACTATACCAACTAAAGCACCCCAATAAAGATATGTCCAACCTTTTTTCGATCGGGCAAATAATCCCGGAATAGCCAATCCTTCAAGTAAGATCATTACTCCTAAAAATACGATACTAATAATAAATCCAAATCCTAGGAATGGTCTTCCTGTCATTATTCCACCAGCTACTCCAAGAGGAGCTAATATGGTTCCGGCTCCAAGCAAAGCCAAAATCCCCGGAATACCCATAACAACCCCTAAAATTGCTAAATATGGAGAAAACTTGACGATGATTTCCTTAACGTTCTTTGGTAACTGAAATGGTGCTTTCTCTACCAAATATTCATTTAACGTAACCTCTAACTTTCCAAACGCTCCTTTTAAATCAGATCCATCAGCGACTTTTGCCATAATTAAAATTTAAATTTATAATATTAATCCGACTAACATTATTAATGCCGGAATTAAATACACAAATGATTGTACCATACCTGTCACCGGTACCGATGGAGGACTTGTAACGGTCGTTTGGGCCAGTATAATTTCCGTTGGAGTAGCGGTTGGGGCACCTGGAACATCGGTTGGTGTTGGTGTGGCCGATGGGCCGGGAGTATTTGTTGGTGTAACAGTAGGTGTGTTTGAAGGAACAATCGTTCCGGTTGGGGTGGGTGTCGGAGTGTTTGTGATAACATCAGTCGGTGTTGGCGTTGGTGTTCGGGTGGGTGTAGAAGTCGGTGTTTTAGTTGAAGTAGGAGTATTGGTTGCGTTAGGGAGAGTTGGAGTAGGGGTGTTTGTAGCACCTGGTGGATTGGAGGGATTTTGCGGTGGAAAACAACCATCACCGGGATGACAAATAAATCCGGATGCACAAAATGTCAAACGTGGCCCATATCCTTGACAGTCTGTATCGCCAGTTGAAGTATTCCCTGGAACACAACAATCACCAGCCCAATCACAACCATCTGGAAGATCAGGGGGAGCGGTATTGGGACAGACATCTCCACTGCCACCACCTGAACCACATGCAGTTGATGACTCTTTACATGAATTAGATGATCCAATCCACTTACATTCGAAAGCCAGATTATTGTCTTTAGGTGGAGAACATGCTTTGTTACATTCACTAACCTTATCATATTCTCTACATTTTTTGGTTGCAGCTTTTTGTTCAGTTGTTTGTAATGTTTGGTTATAATAAAAAATTCCTATTAAAGCAACCAGTATTACTAAAAAAAGATTTCCGAAGATCAGAAATTTATTTATCTTTCTTTTTTTCTTTTCAATTGGTTTCAGGGGAGTGAAGTTGCCCATGGTTAATAAAATAATAACATATTATTAAACAGTTAAACAATCAAAATTGTCATCCCCTCGTAGGAGGGGATCCCGTCGATAATTACATTATAAAAGTAATTTTAGTCTGGATTCCCGCCTTCGCGGGAATGACGAGTTAATTCAACAAACTTGAATTTTATATCCCCCTCCGCGTGATCTTCTTCAAAAACTTTTTTCTTAAATTCACTATATTCCGGAAAAAAGGCGTCGGCCTCCGGATATTCTTTGTCAACTAAAGTCAGATAAAGTTTATTGGCAAATTTTATTCCCTGTTGATAAATACTGGCTCCGCCAATTATGAAGATTTCTTTATCAAATTCTTTTGCTTTATTTATGGCATTTTCTACTGAATGACTAAATATTGTTGTGGTGCGATTCATCGCACCATTAATTTCTGGAGCAATAAATTGCTCCACTACATTTTTATTTCTGGTAATTATGATGTTTATTCTATTCGGTAGCGGTCGAAATTTTTCCGGCAAAGATTCGTAAGTTTTTCTTCCCATGATAACAACATGTCCCGACGTTAAATCCTTAAATCTTTTGAAATCCTGACCGATATGCCAAAGAAGTTTATTATCTTTTCCCAACTCACGGTTTTTACCTATTGCTGCAATGATGCTTACCATATTAAAATCCTCCTACAACTGTCACTTGTGCTTTAATTACCGGATGCGGATCATAATTGACAACCTCAATATCCTCATATTTAAAATCATCAATCTTTTTTATTTTCGGATTTAGTTTAATGGTTGGAAATGAACGGGGTTTTCTCTTTAACTGTTCCCGAATTTGATCCTGATGATTTGAATAGGTGTGAGCATCACCAAAAGTATGGACAAAATCACCCGGTGGAATACCTACTATTTGAGAGATCAAAAGTAATAATAATGAATAAGAGGCAATGTTAAATGGAACCCCTAGAAAGATATCAGCGCTTCGTTGATAAAGTTGTAAATTAAGTCTGTTTCCTAAAACATTAAAGTGAAACATTGTGTGGCAAGGCGGCAATGCTACTGACTTTTCCCTACTTGGAGCCATTTCATAGATATATGCCGGATTCCAAGCTGATACGATCAGGTGTTTTCTAAATTTCTGTTTCGGATCTTTTAATTTGTTGATCACCCAACCTAATTGATCAACTACCCTTCCTCCGTCCGATGGCCACCGACGCCATTGAACGCCATATACCGGCCCGAGCTCTCCATATTTATCTGCAAATTTTTTATTATTCTTAATTTTTAAGACATATTCATCCTGACTCAATAATTTTTTATTTTTTATTTTTGATATTTGATTTTTGTATTGCTTATAACCCCATTCATCCCAAATATGAACATCATTATCGACCAAATATTTAATATTTGAATCTCCCCGTAAAAACCAAAGCAGTTCGTGAGTGATTCCCCGCATGAAAACCTTCTTTGTTGTCAGCAATGGAAAACCTTTTGAAAGATCAAATCTTATCTGACGGCCAAAGACGCCTTTAATATAAACTTGGGGATTACCCCAAACGGGTTTTTTTACGCCATTTTTCAAAATATCGGCAAGAAGATCTAAATACTGTTGTTCGCCTTTATTCATAAATTTAATAGATATGTGCTGTCATCCCCGTGAAGACGGGGATCCAGTCGATAATTACATTTTTAAAAAGTGATTTTAGTCTGGATTCCCTCCTTCGAGGGAATGACTCAAGTCACTTGTTCATAGTTATGATAACTATTTACTTTCTTTTTATCAACTTAAAAATTTCCCCGATTAAATACAGCGACCCTGTAACTACAATCAGTCCTTTTTTATTTAAAATAAATTTCCAGGATTTTTTTAAATCAGGAATAATTTTTGCATTTAATTTTATTTCCGCCGGATCAACCGACACATTAATCATATCCTGATTCTCTGTAAAAAAACTTGTTAGAACAATCGAATCCGCCCAAGGAACTATAATCCTCAGCATATCCAGATAATCTTTTCCTTTCTTAAAAGCTATTAAAAAATTAAATTTTTTATTGGGAAATTTTTTAACCAGTGAATCAATAAACGCGTTCATTTTCTGCGGGTTATGAGCACCGTCGAAAATAATTGTTTTGCCGTTAATTTTTCTAATATCAAACCGGCCTGGAAAATGGGCGGTTTGAAAAACCGCCCCTACTTTTTCTTTATTTAATTTAAAACCATCACGTTGGCTCAAATAATTAACAGCTGCTAATGCTAAATTGGCATTTTCTTTTTGATAATCACCAAATAAATTAAGATTTTTAATTATTTCCAAAACGTTGTCATCCCCTCGTAGGAGGGGATCCATGGATTCCCGCCTTCGCGGGAATGACATAAAGTACAATTTTGCTTTCTTTTTCTCCGCCACTTCTTTTATGATTTTCTCCGCCTTTTGATCTTGATCGATTGAAATCGCCTGGCTTTTTTCGTTAATGATCATTGCTTTTTGGAAAGTAATTTCTTCTATGGTTTCTCCTAAAATATTGGTGTGGTCTAAACCTATTTTTGTTAAAACTGAAAGTTTATCAGTCCGGGAAACAACGTTTGTTCCATCATATTTTCCCCCTAAACCTGTTTCAATAACTGCATAATTAACTTTTTTTTCATAGAAAATTAAGTAAGCTAAGCCGACTAAAATTTCAAAATACGTGAGAGTTCCATGAAATGTTTTGCCGACCATTTTAATTATTGGAGTAATTTTATTTAAATAAAAAATAAATTCTGTTTTACTGATTATTTTTTCATTGATTTGAAATCTTTCTGTCACGTCGGTTAGATGTGGCGACTGATGGAGACCAACTTTAAAGCCTTGTGACGTTAACAATGAACTGATCAAATAACAAGTTGAACCTTTTCCGGAGGTACCGGCCACATGAATAATTTTTAGTTTTTCCTGCGGATTTCCAAGAAGTTTTAAAAAATATTTCGCCCGATTTAATCCTAATTCACCGGGAAAAGTCGTCTGAGAAGTTTTAGGTATGTGTTGGGAAAGAAAAAATTCCGCTTGTTTAAAATTATGAATTTTCATTTTTCAATTTTTAATTTTCATTGAATTTTCAATGACTCAATTTTCAAACGTTTGAAACATTGAGAATTGGATCATTTATTGTAAATTGAAAATGGAAAATTGAAAATTAAATCTGCCTCTCCCTTTTCTTGGTAGTAACCCTTCCCCCCTGCCATTGTCCCTTATATTGAGTTCCGCCGCCTTTTACTTCGTAAAACTGGGCGTGGGCAAACCGGCAACCAAGTTCCATGGTAACAAAAATCGGCCCTTCGTTTTTTACGGCAAATGTTACCTTACCGTGATAACCTGGGGCTACATTTCCTGTCCGTAAAAATAAACCTGACCTAAACAATGTCGTCCGGGGTTTAAAATTTACGGTTAAATCTAAGGGAATATTAAACTCTTCGATCGAAGATAATAAATAAAACTCACCGGGCTTTATAGTAATACTTTGAATTTTTGATTTTTGCTTGTCCGACGAAGCTTCAGCGAAGTCGGAATATTTTATGACCGTCTTAATTTTTGGCGTTTCCCTATGCGTTATTCCCAAATATGCTTTTCCTCCATCCAACTTATGAACTTCTCCTAATCTAATATCAAACCCTGCTCCTTCCGGAGTGGTTAATTCTCTCTTATCTAAATTTTCTACCAACTTTATTTTTTTTACTAATTGTAATAATTTTTTTGGTCCAAGGATCATATTTTTTTGAATATTCTACCAAATTTTAAAATAAAAAAAGCCAATAAGGCCATAACGGCTCCATAATAGAACGTTGTTGATGGATTGATTTTGTACCATAAAATTCCGGCGATCCAGGAAGCAAAAAAGGCACTGATCGCCGTAGCGCTTTGATATAAACCAAAATAACTACCAGATTCTTTTTCAGTAATAAATTCCGATACATAAGCTTTGGAAACGCCATCGGTCGCGGCAATATATATTCCGTAAATCGGAAACAATAACCAGACAAAAGCCGGATTTTTTATGAAACCGAATAAAAAATAAACAACGGCAAAGACTAAAAGCCCCCCTTCAAAGACTTTTTTCGCTCCGATTTTATCAGCTAATTTTCCCATCGGAGTTGAAAGAATTGATTGGGAAATGTTGTAAACGACATAAGTTAAGACAGCTAATAAGGTTGTCAGTCCAAGATTTTTTGCCCGTAAAATCAAAAAGGCATCAGAGCTGTTTCCTAAAGAAAAAATAATACTGGCAACAAAAAATAATGATAGTTTTTTATTTTGCCAAATTAGAGAAAAATTTTGTAAAAACGAGGGTTTATGTTTTTCGACAATCGCCAGGGGCCCCCGTGGGGGTGTGGCGGTCGACAAAACAGAAACCTGAGTTTTTCTTTCCTTAACAAAAAATATTAATAAAAGCACTCCGATTAATCCGGGAACCGCTGCAAAATAAAAAACTGATCTTAAATTTTCTTTAAAAAAATAAAGTAAAATTAGTCCGATGATCGGCCCTAAAACCGCCCCTAAAGAATCGAATGCCCGGTGATAACCGAAGATATATCCTTTATTGTTTTTTGTTGTATTTTGTAAAAGTAATGAATCACGTGCTCCGGTTCTAATACCTTTTCCTAACCGGTCTATAAACCGGGCAAATAAAACCAGTGGCCAAACACTGGCAAACCCAATTAAAATTTTTGAAATTGTTGAAAAGCCATAACCGCTCACAACAAATGGTTTTCTTTTTCCCACTTTATCGGAAAGATATCCGAAGATAAATTTTCCAATAGCAGCGGTCGCCTCGGCAATTCCCTCGATCAAACCAACGACCGGAGTTGACACTTTCAAAATCGTCGTTAAAAATATCGGGACGATCGGATATACCATTTCTGAAGCCATGTCATTAAAAAAAGAAACTAACCCAAGAATAAAAACATTTTTTGGAATTTTTGACTTGATTTTCATTGGTAATATAATTATAATATTTTTTTATGTCTAATCATACTTGTGATGCTTTTGTTGTTGCCTGCATAGATTTTCGGTTTCAAAAATACTTAAAAAAATGGTTAAACGAAAATTTCAGTGAGAAAAATAAAACTTATGATTATGTCGGATACGCAGGATCAACAAAGAATCTAGAAATAATTATGGGGCAGTTGGATATTTCCGTCCGTCTTCATCAGGTAAGTCAAGTCGTTTTAGTTCACCATGAAGAATGTGGTGCATACGGTGCAGAGAGCACTCATGACCGCCACGCTGAGGATTTAAATAAAGCAAAAAAAATTATTCTGGAAAAATATCCCAATCTCAAAGTCGATCTTTTTTACCTTCACCTTAACGGAGAATTCGAGAAAATACAATAAATCTGCATTAAGTGATAAAATTAGTACATGAATAAAGTCTTTGTTTATGATCCAACCGCTTCAGATAAACTTAGTTCTGTCCGTGGTATCGGTCGCTATCTTCAAATTCTAAAAGAGAATTTTCCAGAATGGACATATGTCAACAAGGAAACAATGAAGCAATTGAACAATGATTGTGTATTCATAAACCCATTTTTTAATTTTCTCCAAACACCGTTAACATTTCAACGAATAGCGAAAAAACAGATAGCCGTCATCCATGATTTAATCCCCCTTAAATACCCCTCTCATTTTCCTGCCGGAATTAAAGGCTCTATATATATACTATTAAACAAGCTTGCATTAAAGAATTATGATCTAATGATCACCGATTCTGAAGCCTCAAAGAGAGATATCGTAAAAATATTAAAAATCAAAGATCAAAAAGTAAAAATTATTTATCCGTGTTTACCGAAAGTATTTAGTATAAAGTATCCAGTATCTAGTATGATGAAAAATACTAAATACAAAATACTAGATACTAAATACTGCTTATATGTTGGTGACGCGACCTGGAACAAGAACCTGGTTAATCTTGCTCGGGCAATCAAAATCGCCAATGTCACTTGTATGTTTGTGGGGAAAATATTTGGAGAGGCGAGACAGGCCCCGTCGCTGGACCACCCGTGGCAAAAAGAATTTAAGGATTTTATTAATGAAACAAAAGACGATAAACGCTTCATTTTCGCCGGCTTTGTCCCTGATTCCGAGCTGATCAAACTTTATAAACAGTCTTCACTTAATATCCTACCTTCACACGACGAAGGATTCGGCTTTTCTTACCTTGAAGCCGCTCAATTTTCTTGTCCTTCAGTCATGTCTGATATTCCTGTTTTAAAAGAGATTTCCGAAGAAAATGCTTTGTTTGCTGACCCTGAAAATCCTCAAGACCTCGCTGATAAAATTGGGGAAATCTGTTTTAATAAAGATTTAAGAAATAAAATAGGAGCGAAAGCAAAAAAAAGAGCAGAATTTTTTTCAGCAAATAAATTTAAAAAGGAAATCCTTTCCGTTATATAAGGTCAGACCTTCTTCGAAGGACTGACCTTAAATAAAACTCTGGCATTTTGCGTTGTCTGTTTAGCTAATTCATCAATGGAACAATGAAGTAATGAAGCAATGAATTCGGCAATTATTTTTATATTTTTCGGTTCATTACCAGGTTTCTGATCTGGAGACAAAAACGGCGAATCCGTTTCCAAAACCAACATTTCTAAAGGAACTTTTTTAATAAATTCCTGTTTATCTTTTTTATAAAATATGTCCCCGTCAACTCCGACAAACATTTTGTGTTTTTTGGCAAATTCCAATACCTCAAGATCGGGCTCACAACAGTGAAAAACGGATCGGTAATCCGTAATTCGCAATTCGTCATTGGATAATATTTCTAACATGTCTTTTTTCGCTTCCCGGTTATGAAGAATCAAACTCTTTTTATATTTATGCGCTAATTTAATCTGCTCAATTAAAAACTCTTTTTGTAATTCAACAAACTTCTCTTCAATTTTATAGTCCGGGTACTTTGTTTTTTGGTAAATATGCCGGTCAATTCCCACTTCACCAATGGCGACGACTTTTGGATGAGATAGAAGCTTTTCAATTTGAATCAGATCTGACTGGATTCCCGCCTTCGCGGGAATGACAGGTGAGGAGTTAAAATTTTTTGCGCCTATTGAAAAAGGTGAAGGTTTTGGTTTTTGAGACAATCGCCTGGGGCCCCTTTGGGGTGAGGCGGTCGAAAAAACTGAAACCTGAGCCTGGAATATCTCAAACACATGATGCGGATGAATTCCCACTGCCGCATAAATTCCTTCAAACTTTTCCGCAATTGTAACTGCTTTTTCTGATGTCGGAATATCTGTCCCTGGAATGACGATCTGATTAACGCCGTTTCGTTTGGCCTGGTCAACAACCTCCTCTACCCTTCCATTAAAGGCCCCAAAATTTAAATGACAATGAGTGTCAAACATAAATAAGTTATAAAGTTTTTCAAGTTAATCAAGTTTATCAAGAAAATTATACTTGATGAACTTTACAACTTGATAGACTTGATAAACTAAGTTCCAAATATGGTATATTATTATCATGACTCTCTTTATCGGTGCCGATCATAGGGGAATCGAACTCAAAAACGCGATTATTGAGTACTTCCATGAAAAAAATGTGAGGATCGAAGACCTTGGTCCTTACGAACTCGATCCTTTAGATGACGCAATTGACTATTCCCAAAAAGTTGCCCAAGCAGTTTTACAAAATCCGGAAAATCATTTAGGAATTGTTATCTGCGGTTCCGGATGTGCCGTTTCCATGGCTGCCAATCGAATCAAGGGAGTTCGAGCCGGGGTGGCTATGAATGAAGACCAGGCAAAACATATTAGAGAAAACGATCTATGCAACGTCATTGCCCTTGCCGCCGATTATACCCCACTTGAACTGGCCTGCAAACTGATTGATGCTTTTTTGGCCTCTTCACCAAAAACGGATGAAAAATACATCCGGAGAATTGAAAAATTGGATAAATGATATATTGAGAGATTTTTAGCCTTACAACAATCTAATTCTTTACTTCTGTAGGTTATCCTCCTTCGTTGAAGCTTCGGCGGACAAGTATGCGGTAGACAAGATATTTTTGTTTATTTAACATGCATATATGAAATTGTTTATTTTCCATATTAAAACAATTCAAGAAATGTCTGTGAATATCTGTTCAGGTTTGATTATTTCTATTTTCACAATAAAAAATTTCTTTGTGTCACTCTTTTATTTTTTCGGTATAATTACCCTGTATTTATTATCAGTTAAGTTAAGTCAAATTATTAAACAATATGATTGATCTTACTGAGTTTTTTAAACAACAGATGACGCCTTTTGCCTTAATGCTGGTAGCCCTCCTTTTGCTTTTAATTTTTTTTGTAAAAGTAGATAGGCAAATGGGTAAGAAATAATTTTTCCAGCCTCATTCAACTGGTCCAGTTGTACGGGACACTCTTTATTTGATCGTGTTGCATGATTGATAAGTGTTACCGAACGGTTGGGTCGTCACTGGTCGTTGACTGATTTAAATCTGTTACTTTCTGTCATCCCCGTGAAGACGGGGATCCAGTTTATAATTACATTTTAAAAAAAGAATATTTAGCTTGGATTCCCGCCTCCGCGGGAATGACAAGTTGTTTAGCATTTTATATTTTTGTAATGCTAAATAATTGTATTGCTTCGGTAACAGTTTCAAATCAAGCAACGCCCCCTAAAAAAGTTTAGCTCGGTAACATTAATTACCATGCAACTCGTGATTTCTCACGCTATCTTAAATTCCTCTTTTTCTGCTAAAATTTAGGGATGATTGTCAAAATTAATGTATCTTGACAAAAGTAATGCGAATTGATATTATTAATGCATATGACATTTACCGCAACAATTACATCTCAAGGTCAAATCACTATTCCGGCAAAAATTAGAAAAGGAATGGGTTTTAAAAAAAGACAAAGAGTTATTTTTACCTTAAAAAATAACTATGTTGTTTTGGAACCAGAGCCAGACATCATGCAGTTATCAGGTTCTCTAAATAATTATGCGATAAAAAATAAATCGATAGATGAGGTTATCAAGATTGAAGAAGAAGCTATAGGAGACGCAGTGGTTGAACACTACAAGAAAAAAACTAAATAAATATGAAAGAATATTATGTTGATTCTAATTTTTTTCTTCGTTTTATCTTAAAAGATAACTTAAATCAATGGAAAGTTGCTAATGATTACTTTAAAGAGGCTAAGCTAGAAAAAGTAAAATTGGTTTTTCTGACAGAAACTATTATCGAGATAGAATATGTGTTGAGAAAAGTTTATAAACTTAGTCGCAAAGTCATTTTTAAATATTTATTGACCTTATTATCAATAAACAATTTTGAAATAACTGATAAGGAGTTGCTGAAAGAGGCTTTATTGAACTATGTGGAAAAAAATATCGATTTTGTCGATATAATTATTTTTTTGAAAGCAAGAAGCCAAAATGCCGAAGTTTTAACTTTTGATAAAGACTTTGATAAAATTTCGAAATAATTTTTCCAGCCTCATCCAACTCTTTTTACATCTTTCTGCTAAAATTTAGGGATGAATGAGAGAGTCCGCCAACTATACTTTTGACAAATCCTATAATTAGTACTAATATTGGGAATATGATCCTAAGATTAATAGAAAAACGTATTGATAAACAACTAAAAACGAAGAAAATACTTTTAGTTTTAGGTGCCCGTCAGGTGGGAAAAACTACTTTACTGAACACCATTAGAAATAAATTCTATTCCCAAAGAAAAGTGCTTTATCTTAATTGTGATATCGAAGAAGATAAAAAGACAATTGATACAACTTCTTTAATCGAACTAAAAAAAATAAATAAAAATGTTGATCTCTTAATAATTGATGAGGCTCAAAGATTGAATAATCCTGGTCTAACTCTAAAAATAGTCCATGACAATTTAAATATAAAAGTTATAGCCACTGGCTCTTCCAGTTTTGAATTAAAAAATAAACTTTCAGATTCTTTAACCGGCAGATATTTAGATTTTATTCTTTATCCGTTTAGCTTTGAAGAAGTACGAGTCAACATTTTAAATATTGAAAAAACAATTATCTATGGTCTATATCCTGAGGTTTTTTTAATAAAAAAAAATGCTGATAAAATATTATTTTTGAATAAAATCATAGAAAGTTATTTATTTAAAGATATCTTATCTTTCCAGAGAGTACGTAATTCTCAGGCACTTAAAGATTTACTGACGGCAGTCGCCTATCAAATAGGTTCGGAAGTCAATGAAAATGAGCTCGCGAGCAGATTAAAAATTGATAGAAAAACGATTATTTCCTATCTTGATATTTTAGAAAAATCTTTTATTATCAAAAGGCTTTATCCTTATTCAAATAATCCCCGTCGCGAGATAGGTCGTCGTTATAAAATATATTTTGTTGATTTAGGGATAAGAAATGCTCTTATTGGAGATTTTAATGATTTTGCTTTACGTCGCGATAGTGGAGTCATTTGGGAAAATTTTATTGTTATTGAAAAAATAAAATCGTTGGAGAATCGAGGTGAACTAAAGGATATTTTCTTTTGGAGAAGTTATAACGGGGCCGAAATTGATTTGATTGAGAAATCAAAAACTACGGCAAAACTCAATGCTTTTGAAATTAAATATCAAAATACAAAATTAAGCAGAGGAACAAAGGAATTTTTAAAAGCGTATCCGATACCGATTAAAGTCATCAATATTAATAACTACAAAGAATTTCTTTTCCATTCATAGGTCTTGCCCACTGTAGTTTCAACGTAGGTAGGTTTCTGCTAAAATTTAGGGATGATGCGAACAATCAATTATTGTGATAAAATGCAGTTATGAGCAATGATAAGATGATAAAAAATTGGTTACTTAAAGCCGAAAAAGACGTTGAAACTGCAGAGGATTTATATAAATCAAAACATTACGATTGGTGTCTTTTTATCTGGCATCTCGCTATCGAAAAAGCCCTAAAAGTGAAGATACTTTCGTTAAATAAGTCTATTATTTATGTACACGATTTAAAAAGGCTCGCCAACGAAACTGATATCGATTTTGATCAGGAGCAAATAATTAATTTAAATGAAATTACATCCTTTAATCTTGAGGCACGATATGACGATTATAAACTTAGTTTTTATAAAAAAGCTGATGAAAATTATACAAAAAAGTGGATAGTAATTTGTGAAAATATTTATAAATTGATAATAAAAAATATATGATCAACAACGCAATTAGATCAATTGTAAACCGATATATAGCCAATGTTAAAAAACAAGGTATTCCTGTTTCCGAAGCATATATATTTGGATCATATGCTAAGGGCACTGCAAATATTCATAGCGATATTGATGTTTGTATTATTTCCAAAAAATTTGGCAAAGATCGGCAAAAAGAAAGGGTGCTACTGATGAATATTAGGAGTGACAATGATGATTTAATCGAACCTCATCCTTTTTCACCGGAAGATTTTTCCAATCCATTTGATCCTCTTGCTTCTCAAATAAAAAAACAGGGTTTGTTGGTGATGTAGTTTAATTTTTAGCCTCATCCAACTGACGCAGTTGTACGAGCATTTCTTAATTTAATATCAAATATCAAAATGCAAAATGACAAAGTAAAATTTAAAATTGAATTTAAGAAAAGATTATATTCTTTTATTGTCAGGCAAGATTAGAAATCTACACTTTTGGAATGTAATCAGCTAACATATTTTTTATGGAATTTGATTGACTGTCATTCCCGCGGAGGCGGGAATCCAGACTAAAATCACCATACAAAAAGGTAATAATAGACTGGATCCCCTTCTTCAAGGGGATGACAAATATTTTCCGATGCAAGCGTCGAGGAATTAAACCACTAAGGATAGATTAAAAGAATAACAATGAAGCAATGAAACAATGGAACATTGAAAACATTCCTAATTTTTAATTTACGAAAGATTAAGGGAAAGAAAAACTTGACATTAAAAAAGCTGTTGCTTTTTAAAAAAATAAATACTATAAATAAATCATGGCAATTCACAAATTGCTTCTCCGACGGTTCTTCATCAAAGTTAGATATTTATGTTTATTCTACCGTTGGCATACTGCCTGATAAGAGAATTAATCAGGGTCTGATAAGGAATTCCGCTTTCGATGGCTTTTTCCTGAATTTTTTCCAAGTCTTGTTTGGCTACTCTGAGAGTCACCCTTTTGTCTTTTCTTAAATAATTTTTGGCATAAAGAACTGCCTTAGTTATTTCTTCTTTTTGATTTGGAACCGGCACAAATTCGTCATTTTCAATATCTTTAATTAATTGTCTTTCGTAATTATCCAAGGGCTTATAAATCGATTTTTTTTGTTTATTTATTTTCATAATTTATTCCGTCAACCGGCGGATTAATTTATAATTTTTTACTTAAATATTTTCTGGCATACTTTTGACTCGGATATATTGTTTTCAAAAAAATATAATTTTCTTCCTCAACATAGGGCACAACTACAATTTGTTGTTTTATCTTAATCAAGTACATTTTTTGATTAGGATATTTCTTTTTATTTGGGTTCTTTATTACTCCAACCACATTCCCTTTTTCAATCTCATTTATAATAATCTTAAAACCAAAACCTCTTTGAAATATTAATAATTTATTTTTTTCTTCATTAAATCTAAATTCATTCATGCCAATTTTATTGTATAGTAATGTACATGCAATGTCAACAGATAAAAGGACACTCTTTATAAAGACAGTCTTTGTTCTTCTAACTCCCTAAATAAACGCGTTTGATAATTGAAAATTGATTCATCCAATGAAAATTTAAAATTGAAAATTACAGAATGCACTTGATATTTAAAAAAATAAATACTATAAATAAATCATGGCAATTCGAAAATTGCTCCTCCGACTTGACTTTCTAATCTTTCTAATATGGTATAGTGCAAAAATATAGATATCCCATATTTAGAAAATATCTAAATCTTTTATCCGGAACTGAAAGATTTGGTTTCTTCAATCAAGGCTGTTAATCGATATATTAGTGGAAGAATTAGAAGAAGAAAAATACAAACTTCAAAAACCTGAAGAGAATTTAGGGATGAATAAAAAAACTTACAAAGTATGAGGCTAATTTATTAATTTTATGGATTGCTTCTCCATAAAATTTGACAACTTCAAGGAATTATATTAACATGTATCATATGTTTATTCCCAGATTTTATGATCAATTAGAAAAGTATTTAAAGAAAAATAAGGTATTAATTTTTTATGGCCCACGTCAGGTGGGAAAAACTACTTTAATAAAAAATTATTTAAAAAATACTCGGCTAAAATATCGGCTTGATAATGGAGAAAACATAAGTATCCAAGAAATTCTTTCTTCACAAAATTTTGAGTTAATAAAAGAATATTGCCATGGTTATCAGCTCATCATTATTGATGAAGCCCAGAAAATACCAAACATTGGGTTAGGTTTAAAAATAATAGTAGATAATGTTTCTGATATTTATATTATTGCGACTGGATCATCTAGCTTTGAACTCGCCGGCCAAATTGGTGAACCTTTAACCGGTCGAAAAATTACCCAAATCCTTTACCCTCTTTCTCAACTGGAGTTTTCAAAAACTCAAAATCACTTTGAATTAAAAAATAATCTTTCCAATTATTTGGTTTATGGAAGTTATCCAGAGGTATTGATCCAAAAAAACAATAAGGCAAAAATTTCTGTATTGAATGAGTTGGTCAACTCATATTTATTAAAAGATATTATTGAGCTGGAAAAAGTCAAAGGAGCAAAAATTTTACTCGACCTTCTTAGATTAGTGGCTTTTCAGGTCGGAGGTGAGGTTTCTTACAACGAATTGGCTATTAATTTAAGAATCGACATTAAGACAGTTGCTCGCTATCTTGATTTGTTTGAAAAATCATTTATCCTTTATAATCTTCGAGGTTATTCAAGAAATTTGAGAACGGAAATAGTAAAAAAAAGTAAATATTATTTTTACGATAACGGTATCAGAAACGCTATTATTTCAAACTTTAACCCGATTGAAAAAAGAAATGATCTGGGAGCCCTTTGGGAAAACTTTTTGGTGATTGAAAGATTAAAAATACAATCCTACAAAAAAATATTTTCTAATAATTATTTTTGGCGGACTTGGGATAAAAAGGAAATTGATTGGATTGAAGAAAAAAAAGGAAATCTATATGCCTATGAATTTAAATACACCAAACCGAGAAAAAATAATATATCCGACTTTAAATCTATTTATCCAAACTCTCAAGGTAAAATAATTACCAAAGATAACTATCTTGATTTTATTATTTAAGACTGTCTTTGTTTTTTCTCTTGAAAATCTTAATCTATTCCAAATTGCTTTGCTTCTATTTTTAATTTAAAAAGATTAAGAGAAAGAAAAACTTAACTACCTCATCCAACCGGCGTGGTTGTATGGCAATTTAATTTCGCGTCATATCTTTCATCCCTATTTTTCTGCTAAAATTTAGGGATGAATGAGAGAATTACCCGTAGAAACGAAAGTCTACCCCCTATTTTTGAAAGACTGCGACGGATGACCATATATTCTGAAAAGGATTTCAAGCCTCCACAACAAATTTTGCAACACTCTCTTGAATTAAATAAATATAGAGATAATGATCCGGACGCTTTTGTTAGGGAAACTACAATATTATTTTCCAATTTTTCCCGATCAAATAAAACTTCTGATATTGATGTCAACAATTTGATTGCTACCCTATTCGCCCTACGGGACAATCCTGATAAAACAAAATATAGATTTCCTGATGGAATTAAACAAATTGAGATAGGTCTTTTAATCGACAGCCTTCTTGGAAAAAATCTTGATTTTATAGTCGGTAAAAAAGAATCGTCTATTATTTTACCCGCTTATTTAATTTTACGATCTTTAAAAGAGAATATCTCTTTATGGTCTCTTCCCTTTTTAGGTAGATCAAAAGATATTGAACAAACGATCCAATTAAAAAATGGACTACTTGGTTCAATTCATACAAATCATACCAGACAAGTATTAGAAAAAAGATTCCAACGTAGTCTAGGTATTAGTGAGGAAAAATCAATCGGAACTCCGGAGAAACCTAATAGGAAATTATTAGCTGTGCCTGCCGGATTTCGATCAAACACGCTTGAAAGTGTACAAAATTATCCATCAACTGATCCTTTATCTGATTTTAATCTTCTAAAGATCAGGCCGAATATAAAAGATTCTGCAATTTTGTCTGATGAACGCATATTTATGGATTTGATCTTACAAAACGGAATAATATCAATTAATGAAAATGGGCAGATAAGTATTAGTAAAAAATCACTAGATAAAATTTTAGATATCATGAAAGATGATGAAGATATGAAAGCCCCATATGATCGCTTAAAAACGATTTTAGAATTAAAAAACTCTACTTCACTTCTAGGTTCAGCTTCGTTAATTACTCAGTATTCAGACGATGGTAGGCCTGACTCGGCAAGTTGGTTTTTTGCCAAACACAAAGACCCTCAACATGTTGTTAGATTAATTAAAGCATTTGACCATACATTATTTACTTCGTTTAAAAAAATTGGTAATTACGAAAGTGTTGGCCTGGACAAAGCCGTTGAAGAAACCGGATTATTTAATTTTACTCAAATTAACCGTCAATTAGCTTCTGAATTGTATAAGAGTTATTTTGGAAAACCTGATCCCACAAATGCAGATCTAGAAACATTTGTTAAGCTTCCCGGTATTGATTCGGCTATTATGTCTTTAAGAAAGTTATCTCTAATAAGAATCTTAAATAGAACGCTTATACAAATAAATTATGATCATGCAAAATTATTAGAACCTTATTTAATCCCTTCTTCGGAAATAGCGCCTAACATTGATCCGCAGATAATGATAGATTTGGCTCAAGGTAAATTTGATTCCGTTTCTTTTCAAGATTTAACTCAAGTAGACATAATTAAACAATTAGCATATTATAGTATTGAGAAATATTTAATGGATAATAAAAAAGGTTTAAACAAAAATAGAACACTAAGAGCGAAAGGCGATTTTGAAAAAAGAGAAATAAGATTATTTATTCCAGATGATTTAGAACCAGGAAAATTAAATATTTTTGATTCAACAGGATTGCCACTCCCTATAAATACTGTATACGATGTTGACAACAATAAGCTGGATTTATACTTTTATGATATATATTTAGGTCGTGTTTTAGTTGAAGTTGAAAAAACATAATAGAAGAGATATAATGTCCTATAGAATATGAAAGAATTCGTTGTTCCGATAAAAGGAGCTTTGAGCACGGCAGGAAATGAAATAAAAAGAACCGTTTTTAGTTGGAGATTGCCGGTTGCTTTGATTGCTGCAATTTCAGCTGCCGCTTGTTCCCCTGCCGTTGAAACTCAACAATCGATTCAATCTGTAAATGTAGTTTATCCTTCTTTATCAAAAGAAAATTTAGGATTGACTCCCGGAGAGTTAAATCTGCTTCAATCAATCAAGAGAGATTTTATGGAGCAAGCTACTGCGGGTAATATATTTGGATTTGCTTTGGATAAATCAAGCAAAAACGAAAAACAAACACCTCAGGAAATAATTGCAAAAAACCTATCTAAAGCTGCAACTGAGGCTGCTGGCAGCCCTGTTACTTACACATCTGATCAAATTGACGCCCCAAATGATGAGGTAATGCCAATGCAAATATCTATAGGTGAAAAAAATCTTCCTATGATATTTCAACCCTATGATGTTCAAATTGAAGGTGAAGAAAAGCCAACGAAATTAGTTTTTATTTATACCAAAGAGGACGGTATTTGGAGACAGACCGGTTTTATAACAAAACAGCCAACAATAGCTAATGGAGTAATAAACTATGAATTTGAATCAATGTCTGTCGTTCCTGACGATGGTAGTTTCACGGCTTTTGGCATGGTGATCGCTTCCGATGCGGGTCGAGAAAAAAATAACATGATTGCTTTTACAAATATCGATGGTCGACTAGCTCTCGAGGAAACTTTTGCTAATGGATTTAAGGTTACTGGTTTTCTTCCTAGTGACAGTGACTTTTTCTTTCCAACCAATGTTCCTTCTGCTACTTCTTCTGATCGTCCCATAAGTTTTAAAATTAATTCTGCAGTAACGGAAGTTCCACCAATTGAAGCTACTCCGCTTCCTCCCCCAACCCCTCTCCCTCCCTCAGTGAATGCTGAATATTCGCCTCTTCAAACTATGTTAGACGGCCAGAAAGTGCCTTATGAAATTGTTGGCGGACAGATTGAAGTAGGCGGACGTAAAATAATTGCCAATGATCTGGGGTTGATCATTTTTGCTGACCAAACCGGTATTCAAACTTGGAATCAGGAGACAAATTCCTGGCGAGTTTTAAATTTTTCTGATGAATCGACTTTTACCGGAATTCTTAAAGAGAATTGGGATAAACTAGGTGTTGATATTAAAGATGGCACCTCTTATGCCACTACTCCTGAATATCAAAAAAAACTTGATCAGGAAATAAAATTTATCCGCAGACACTTTATATTAAATCAAACAGAGTGGCTTGCCAATAATGCAGATGTTGTCAAGTCTTGGGGTAAGGAATCAGCCTCAGAGCTTAGTGATCAACAGATCCAATGGTTATATTTTAAATATAATATTGAAAATAAACAGATTTCTCTCCTATCTCCTTCCGAAGCAAGAATGGGCGTTAATAAAGAAGATGCTCCTTTGGCTTTTACAGACAAAGGTGGTAATTTTCATCGAGGAATATTTGCATTGTGGGGAACTAACGAATCTAATTTAGCTCAAAATTTAGCAATTCTTAATGATATCCAAAATTATCCTCCTGTTGACATAAACATTTTTGGAGTAAAAACTAAGGTTACTCGACCTCTTGAAAATTCTAGTACGGGAAATCTTATAGCCATTGCAATAATACCTGGCATTCCTTCAGATCAGGGAGTTCTAGAGATTGTTCATTTTAATCCAAGTCCTTTAAATAACAATAAACATGGTTTGGAAATTAGAGCTATAAACCTTGTAGATTTGAATTCCAATTCAACAATTAGAAACAATCGATTAGCTATAGTGCCAAGTTCTTTTATAATAAGATCTTCTAGAAATCAAGATTTAAATAAACCTCTCCTTTTAAGTGATTTGATTGATGGACTGGGTAATGTAACTTCTATCAGTGCCATATCTTCTGATGGAAAATTTATAGATTATTCAGGAACAGAAAGTAAAATTTATCAAAATTTTCCTTTTAGTCTCGGTATATTTGGAGGACAAAAAATTTCAATAACTGATTTTACTGATCAAGTCTGGCCGTGGGACCTTTCTCAATAATTTTTCTTCTAACTTTTGAATTTTAAGTCATTTTCTGCTACTCTTTTTCTATGAAACGGGTTTTTCTTTATTTCTTTATTTCTTTATTTTTTTATTTTTTTATTTCTTCATTCCTCTCTCCCGTCCAAGCCGCCTGTGGCTTAGATGCTTACGGAGTATGTGGAGGCACCTGTACAGGTGGAACATGTATGGCAATCCCTGGTTATTCCGCCTGCTATTGTTGGGCAGGTTCTACCCCTGTACCTCCTACTTCTACCCCCACTCCTCCATCTGGATGTGGTTGTAGTAATCCTACACGACAATTAATAGAGGTTTTTTGCCCTCCTGAGGTTAGTTTATTAGGTTGTAATGTTAATGATAATGGTCGAGCCGATTACGATTTATATTGCGGAACCACTAAATGCCCTTCAGGTTTATTAGATCAATGTATTTTTAGTCCAGACTGTGGAGGGTCAACACAATGTACAGTTACTAATTGTGGATCAACACAAGTTAATGGTAGTTGTGGCGGTGGAACATGTGAAAATTGTTATGTCCAAACGGCTACAATCACCTGTCCAAGTCCAATTGGATACTGTGGAGATGTCTGTACTTTCAGTGCGGACTGCGGTACTAACTGTGGTCCTACGCCGACGAGTGGAGGAGGTCCAACCCCAACCCGGACACCAACGCCGACGCCAACCCCAACGCCAACTAACACTCCCACTCCCACCCCGACGCCGACTCCAGTCCCCGGCTCTTGGGTGAAGTTAAAAAACAGTTCCTTTATTTCCGCAAATTCTCTTTTAAATAATATTCCCCTCATTCCGGTTGCCTACGACGCCGACGATGACGGAACTGCTAATTTTATTATTGGTGCTGGAGGAGTAGTTGGAGCTCCATCTGTTAATATAACCGGGACAAATGCTAATGCAAAAACCAGTAGCCCAAATGAATATAAAGTTACTGGCTATACCCCCTCCTATATTATGACTCCAAGTTCTTTTCATGATTATATAAAAGCGCGGAAACAACATATAGCAATTACTTCTTTAGGACAAATTACCGCCGATGGTATTTATTTATGGGAGGGAGCTTATCCTCTGAATATTAATGACTCAAACAAAATTTGGTTTGATAACTATAAAGTCGTTTTTATTGCCACCGGCCAAGTTAATATAGATACCGATGCCGGTTTGAATCCCTCAAATGGATCTTTAGCAATTATTGCCCCAACTATTACATTTACCAACCTTGTTGAGGAAGCCAATGGAATCTTTATTGCAAACGACATCATCACCGGCAGCCCTGCCAATCAAGGATTAAAGATCATCGGCAATCTTATTGCTTTAGAATCATTGACAAATGATCGTGAATGGACTAATGGAAATATTCCCTCACTATTTATCGTCTTTGATCAAGAAAAATATATTGATCTGTTACCATATTTAAGTACGGCGAATTATGACTGGAGACAGATACAGTAAAATACTACCAATACTACAAATAAATAAATACTATAAATAAATAAATAAATAAAATAATCAAATAACAAAAAAATGAATAAATACAGAGGAACGGAAAAAGACATTCATACAAGAATATATAAATTTGTGATCAATTGTTTTCGCGATGTTGTCAAAAAAATTCCTAAAACAACAGAGAATATACCAATAATCAGTCAAGTTTCTTCTTCTTTAACTTCTATAGGTGCTAATGACCAGGAGGCTGACGCCACTACTTCAAAAAAAGATTTTATTGCAAAATACGCAATTGTAAAAAAAGAGACAAAAGAAACTAAATATTGGCTATCTTTTATTAAAGATTCTTTATTGGTAGAAATAAAAATAGTTGAACCATATATCCAAGAATGTCAAGAAATATTGATGATCGTTTCCAAAATTATTGAAAATACAAGGTATTAATTTAATACTACCAATACTATAAATAAACAAATACTACCAATAAATAAAACAAATAATCAAATGGTTAAATAATTGAAATATTTGCTTATTGATAGTATTTGTAGTATTGGTCAGATTTGTTTATTTATTTGATTATTTGTAGTATTGGTCGGATTGGTAGTATTATTAATCTTATGAAAAAGGGTCAGATTTTATTAATAACAGTAATGCTTCTTGCGACCGTTATGACGATCGTTTTGTCGGCATCATTCAGGTCAGTCACGGAAACCCAGGTGACTAAACTCGAAGAAGAAAATCAGAAGGCTTTGGCGGCCGCCGAATCGGCAATTGAAGCCGCTTTAAAAGAAAATGCTACTGCAACAATTGGAACCGGCTCTTTGACTTCAATTACCGGTTTTAGCGGGTCGGCAACAATAGAATCATTATCTACAACTACTTTTACCACCCACAATATTGACAAAGACGGGAGTTATACTTTTTATCTTGGGACATATGACGTGGAAGGAAAAACTATCACCGGGACCTCAGAGGCCCAAGCTATCACTATCTGTTTTGAATCGGGGACGCCAAATCCGGCCATTGAAATAACTTTAATTAAAACGGGTGGAGTGAAAAAATATGTTGTTGATCCCTCATCCCGGATTACCAATGCCTTAACCGGATCATCTTGTACCCCTGATTCCACAAATTATAGTTATTCAATTAATGTTCCAGCTGCCGATATTGAGACTGATGGCAAGTTTCTTTTCGTTCGGGTTCTTTTTGCCCCAACCAAACTTCTTTTTTCCCGTGCTACAACCCTTCCGGTTCAGGGAAGAACAATATCATCAAATGTTACCTCGTCTACTTCAGTCGGGGTTTCTAAAAAAGTGGTTTTATTTCAAAGTTATCCGCAGATACCCGGAGAGTTCTTCAGTACTAGCTTTTAAATTCAACCAATACTACAAATACTACCAATCCGACCAATAAATAATCAAATAAACAAATAATTAAATATATATTTAAACATTTGATTATTATGTTTTTCATTCATTGGTAGTATTTGTTTATTTATAGTATTGGTAGTATTATTTTAGCTTATGATACTTAAAGTATTTACAGACGGCGGTTCAAAAGGTAATCCCGGTCCTTCATCAATTGGAGGAGTTGGGTATATTAATGAAAAAAAAGTTTTTGAATTTAATAAATCAATTGGAATCGCAACTAATAATGATGCTGAGTATCAGGCACTTATTTATGCTTTAGATGAAATCCGAAACAATTTTCAAAATATAAAAAAAATAGAATTTAACTCTGACTCAAAACTTATGGTCAACCAAGTAAAGGGCTTGTTCAAAGTTAAAAATGGAAGAATAAGAGAGTATATTTTGAAAATTAGAGTACTTGAGCAAGAGATCAATCTGCCGATCATCTATCAATATGTGCCAAGAGAACAAAATGTTGAGGCGGACTTGTTGGTTAATTCTGTTTAAATCTTAATTTGATACTTCTTTTCCTGATTCTTCTCCACCACCCCATTTATTTCTAAAACTGAAATTATATTCAGAACTTTTGACACGGTTTTCCCCAATTCTATCGCTATATCATCAACTGTTTTCGGATTTTTTTGCAACAGATCAAAGATCAATTTTTCATCTTCTGATAAGTTATTTCTGATATCTTCTTTTTTCTTTGGTGTAATTTTCATATTAAATTCTTCATAGATATCTTCTACTTTTGTTACTAATTTAGCCCCTTGTTTTATCAGTAAATTTGGCGCTGACGACATTTCCGAATTAATCGGAGACGGCACAGCAAAGACGTCTTTCCCCTGAATTCCGGCAAACCTTGCCGTTATTAATGACCCGGAAAACTCTCCTCCCTCAGCTATTAAAACTCCTTTTGACAATCCGGAAATAATTCTATTGCGGGATATAAATAATCCCTTCAAGACGGTCTGATCTGGCGGAAACTCACTGATAACTGCCCCGCCGGTTTTAATAATATTTTGATAAAGTATAAAATTTGTCGCCGGATAAACAACATTAACTCCGCAGCCTAAAACAGCAATTGTTTTACCGCCTGCATCCAATGCCGCTTGATGAGCGATCGTATCAATCCCCATCGCCATACCGGAAACGATAACGAACCCCGCTTCAGTCAATTCACGGGCAAATTTATACGCAATCTGCCGACCATATGAAGTTGGCTTTCGTGTTCCGACGATGGCAAAGAGAATTGGAGGCAAAGAAGGCGAAGATATCAAATTTTTTACGGTTTTTTGTTTTCCGTTAAAAAATTTCGATATCGAGCCTTTAACATATAAACATATGGGTGGGTCTGAGATATTTTTTAGACTTTCCGGGTAACCCATATCATCTACCGCTAAAACTGTAATTCCATTTTTTTTCAACCTTTCAAATTCTTTTTTCGGGTCAAATTTTCGTCTGAACTCAACAAATTTTTCAGTCAACTTTACTCCAAAAATAGGTAACAATTCTTTTTGTGAAGCTTCATAAATCCCCCTGACACCCTTGGGGTGGCTTTTTATTATCTTAAAAGTCATCGGACCAACACCTAAACAGTAAGAAAAGCCAAGATGGTATAAATAGTTAAACATTAAACAGTTTAAAATTTAACAGTTTTTTCTAATTTTGTCTGCTGAATATAACCTACAAAAGTAGCTTTTTGGCGCTTTACTGGGCGAAGATTTTCTCCAATGATACTATTCCCTTTTCAAACATTTCTTGATCGATATTTTCATTAGGGGCGTGGATGTTGCAATCGGATAAAGTAAATCCAGTCAAAATCAGCGGTTTTTTGAATAGTCTTGAAAGTGTTGCCGCGGCACCAATAGACCCTCCGGATCTGCTGAATTTTGTTTTTTTCCCAAAAATATCAGAAAAGATTTCATCGGTTTTCTTAACAAACTTGTTATTGATGTCTGTACGAAACGGATCTAATTTCCCGGAAGTTTTTAAAGTATATTCAATTCCTTTCTGTAAATTATCTTTGATAAAGTCTAAAACTAATTTTTCGATTTCATCCGGGGTTTGATTTTCAACTAACCTGAATGAGAATTTTGCTGAAGCGACTGCTGGAATGATTGTCTTAACGCCTTCTCCTGAATATCCACCGGTTATTCCATGAATATCAAAAGACGGATGAAGAGAAAATTTAACTTTGTCATAAAAATGAGGGATTAAAATTTTATTTGTCCGGCTATCTTTAATTTTTGAAAAAAGTTCCGCAAGAATTTGAATTGGATTATTAGCCTTATTTCCATAAACTCCCGAATGAAGATCTTGTTTGTTCGTTCTAACTTCAATACCAAAGCCTATTAGACCTTTCAGTCCATAGAATATTTCTGGTTGATCGCTGGTTTCCATACCCATATCCAACACATAAAAAACATCAATGTTCTCCAAATCCTTCTTAGCCAGGTTAATTAAATACTCAAAATTTTGACTTCCAACTTCTTCTTCCCCCTCCAGTATCAAAACAACGTTGTTTCTTAATTTCTTAATTTCAATTAATTTCTTTATTGCAATAATTGTTTGAATAATATGCCCCTTATCATCGGCAACACCCCGGCCAAAAAACTTTCCCCTTCTTGCTGTTAATTTAAATGGCGGACTATCCCATTGCTCCACAGGATCTTCCGGCTGGATATCATAATGGGCATAAATACCAAGAGTTTTAGTGTTGGGTGAAACAATCTTTTTGGCAATAATTAAAGGAGGGCAAGAACCTTTTCGATAGGTTTTTATTTCAAATCCCAAAGAACGTATTTCTTTTTTTAAAAATTCAACCGCCTTCAATATCTCTGAGTATCTAGACGGATCGGAGGAAATTGATTGTATATTAACAAAATCTGATAACAGTTTTAGTGATTGATTATTCATATTTTTTCCATGTGTCATCCCCTCGTAGGAGGGGATCCAGTCTATAATTACATTATAAAGTATATTGAGTCTGGATTCCCGCCTTCGCGGGAATGACGGATGTTTTGAATTGTTAGTTAAATTAATGTTAAAATACAGCTATGCAAATCTGTCCATCTATTCTAGAACCAACAGCAGATGCTTTGGTTGAGACTATTCACCGCCTGTCTCCTTTTTATCAATATTTTCAGATCGATATCGCAGATGGAGTCTTCGTTCCCAATAAAACCGTTCAAATTGAAGAAATTAAAGACAGTCTTATTAAAGACTGTCTTAATAAAGACAGTCTTTCTTTTGACTTTCATTTGATGGTCAAAGACTATCCGACCGAAATTAAAAAATTAGAAGAGTTAAAAAAATTAATAAAAATAAATTTGATCTTAATTCATTTCTCTGCTTTGACTACCCCCTACTCCCTACAACCTACAAACTCTTCTTTTCCTATAGGCTTAACCCTCAACCCACAAGATCAAGTAGATGATTTAACTAGTCACTATTCACTAAACACTATTCCCTGTCTTCAAATAATGTCCGTTACTCCTGGGGTTCAGGGAAACCCTTTCTTACCGGAAACGTTAACAAAAATACAACAATTAAGGGAACTGGGTTATAAGTCTAAAATATTTCTTGATGGAGCGGTGAATGACAAGACTCTTCCAATAATAAGTAAGCTAAAATATAAACCTGACGTTCTCTGTCCGGGAAGTTTTTTAACAAAGGCTAAAGATTTGAAAAAGAATGTAAAATATTTAGAGGAGTTCAAAAGTTAGAAGTGTTTTTGTCATTCCCGCGTAGGCGGGAATCCAGACTTTCCTGGATCCCCGTTTTCACGGGGATGACGATATTGACTTATGTATGAATTCGTAATAATCCGCCATGGCCTGTCCGAATGGTCTAATCGTTTTACCGGTTGGACTGATATTGACTTGGCTCCAAGCGGAATTGAGGAAACAAAAAAATACGGTTTAAAACTAAAAGAGCTTGGTTATACTTTTGACCTTGGCTTTACTTCTTACTTAAAAAGAGGAATCAGAACTTTAGAAATAGTTTTGGAAGAAATGGGGTTATCAAAAATTCCTATTGTTAAAGCCTGGCAGTTGAATGAAAGACACTATGGGGCTCTGCAAGGATTAAATAAACCGGAAACTGTTGTAAAATACGGAAAAGAACAGGTTGATATTTGGCGCAGGAGCTATGACATTCCCCCGCCACCTCTTGAAAAAACTGATTCGAGACATCCAACTAATGACCCTGTCTATAAAGATATCGATCCATCTTTATTACCCTCCAGTGAGTGCTTGAAAGACACTTATAACCGTTCTGTTCCGTATTTCCAAAAAATGGTCGAGCCGGAAATAAAAGCGGGCAAAAAAATTATTCTTTCCGGGCATCATAATTCCTTGCGGGCGATTATTAAATATTTGGATAATGTTTCTAATGAAGAAATTATTGGCGTAAATGTTCCATATTGCATTCCCTTAGTTTATGAACTTGATGAAAACCTAAAGCCAATTAAACATTATTATTTGGCGACTGATGAAGAGGTAAAGCGGGTAATAGAAGGTATTAAAAATCAGACAAAGGGTTAAAAATTAATATTTATTCTTTATTTCTTTGAAAGATAAAATTCGAGGAAAATTAAGATGAGAAAGTAAATTTCCATAATCTATCAATATTGTTTGCCAATGAAGGTTTTTTGCAGGAAGAATATCATTATTAATATCATCACCAAAAAAAATAATCTGGGCAGGGTTTGTCATTGAGATTTTTTGAGCATGAGAAAAAATTCTTGTATCTGGCTTTGCGTATCCAATTTTTTCAGAAATAATAATAAGTTTTTTCTCAAGTAAATCGTACGCTTTTATCTTTTTTAACTTTTTAATTTGCTGGAAATTGTTTCCATTGCTTATTATTCCCAAACGATATTTTTTTTTATATAAATATTGCAAAGTAGAAAAAACATAAGGAAAACTAGTTAAATTTGACTCATAATCAAACACATATTCATTGATTATTTTTTCCGCATATTTATTATTAATATCTCTATCAAACGATCTCCATGTGTCTTTGACTCTAGCTATTTTTTGATCAAGAAAATTTATTTTACCTTGTTCAAAAAGAAGCCAATTTTTCTTTGTAAATTCTAGCCAGTTTTTTCGAAATTTTTCATTAGAAATATTTGACAAGTATTTTTTTCCGATTTGTTCGATTGCTTTATTTTGTGCACCTTTATGATCAACCAAAGTTCCGTCAATATCAAAGAAAATTGTTGTTATATTTTTCATAAAAATAAGATTGAATTTTCTGCCCTCAATTTTAAAATAGGCACCGTACTATTATACCGTAATAGGCGTCAATTTGCCCTAAAACTTAAATTACTGTAAATGAATGAGTGTATAAGAGGACAACGATCAGACGAGTATCTTGATTTAGTTAATAATAAAGACGAGGTTATCAACAGGAAACTTCGGTCATTGATTTACCAGGAACGGTTATCAAATTTCCGTGTGGTTAATGGTTTTGGAATTAATTCAAAAGGACAACTTTGGATTCCTCAGAGAGTCCATAATAAAACAATTTCACCTGATGCTTTGGATTTTAGTGTTGGTGGTCATGTTGAAAGTGGAGAAGGGTATGATGACGCTTTTGAACGAGAAACAAGGGAAGAACTAAAATTTGACATTTCTACAGTCAATTACAGATTGTTAGGAAAATTGTCCCCTAAGCAAGATGGGGTTGCGTCATTCATGCAAATATACGAAATTCCTATGGAACAAATACCTAAAACGATTTTATCAAAAGTTATTGGTTATATCCTCAACAATTATTAACAATGATCAAAAGCGGCAGGCCGGCAAAATCTGATTTAAGTTTAGTAGTTAAACGTTTTTATCTTAAATAAATTTATCTAAATAATCAGATGAATGATGTTTAATAGCCTCATCAAGATCAGTTGTGTTTATCCCAAGGTTTCCTATTTGTTTTTTGTATTTATCTAAAATCAATAATTGTTGTTTTTTTAATTCAGTTAAATCATTTTTCAAAGGTTCCAATTGTCTAACACTTGTTAAAAATAATTGTAAGCCAATAAAACGAAGCCGATCTAAATTACTACGACTAATTTTGTCTCCCTTCATTGCCTCGACATTCATTTGTTTTAAATAAGGATTTATCCAGTCGTAAAATATTCGCATATAGCCTGCATGAAGCCCAACACTTTGATCCTGATATTTACATTGATAAGTAAGCATATTTTTATCGAGTTCGCCAAGAAATTTTTGATGAGTAGAAGCTTCTAATTTTCGAATATTTTTTTCATATGGGGTGTTATATTGAACTCTTAAAAAGCCAAAAGGGGCACCTAATACCTTTGATAAAAAAGGAGCTTGAGGTTCCATAAAATTAGCCATTTCAAGAAGCTCCTGCCAATTTGACAAAGGATGGTATGGTATAAAACCTTGAGCTACACTTATTCCTGTATCATCTATTTTTTTGGCTGCTTCCAAATTAGTAGTAGGAGTAATATAAAAACCTTTTCGTAAAACTTGAAGGTGGGGGTGACTAAAAGATTCTGCTCCCATCCAAACATTAACCAAGCCTGCTCTTTTTGCCTTTTGAAGAAATTCATCATATTGAGTCTGTCTTTCAGGTTTTGGAGAAATCACATGATCGGCGCGCATATTCATACCAAACGTAAAGGTTGGATATTCTTTTTTTAGGTCAATTAATTCATTCACGATTCCTTGGAACCTACCTATATCAGTACCTATTGGCTCTTCATCGGCAAACTCAAAATATCCGGTGTAACCTAATTTAAGTAAATCTGTTATTTGGTTTAAAACATCTTTGGGTTCATACTGTTTCCACTTTCCCTGTTTTTCATTTAATGGACGTAGACAATAAGAACAAGCTCCCCAAAAACAACCTTTTGACGCTTCGACCCTCGTATAGTGAAAGGATATTCCTCCATTTCTAGGAACACCATCTTGTTTTGGATAGTATTCAGGATATTTACCAATAATAAATTGTTGATTTGGTTCGGGATTTTTTATTGAACGTTGTTTAATTT
The DNA here is from genome assembly GCA_964564535.1 of uncultured Gammaproteobacteria bacterium. Lineage (GTDB taxonomy): Bacteria > Patescibacteriota > Microgenomatia > UBA1406 > GWC2-37-13 > GWC2-37-13. Next base: position 89,632 of record CAZMBH010000001.1, on the reverse strand, counting down.
CATTTGCAAAAGCGTCTTCACCCCAGCCACCTATTATTGTTAAAGGCAATTCTGGAAATTTTTTAAAAAAATTGTCAGGTAAATAGGTCGGCAAACTACCACCTAAAATTATTTGCGGAAGTTTTTCCGGAGCAAAATCTTTTAGGCTTTTTAAAGTTTTTTCAAGTGTTTTTAAAGTACCCTGAGGAGCTGATAAAGCAAGAATGTCTGGACGATTTATCTGAACAGACGCTACAATATCATCAGCATTTTGAGCCCGAATAAGTGTCATTCCATGAAGATCGGGTTGACTATGAGAAACCGCACCGGACAAACTAAACACGGGTAACGGGTAATGTTTATGACTTAAAGGAGTCGTTAAAGCAATGTTATGTATTTTTAGTGGACGATGGAGTTGTCCGTCAACCTCGCGGACCCCCCCCCACAAATGTACGCGATATTGTTTCAAATTTACTCATATCATGATAAATATTTTTTTGAGAATTTTCCACAACATTCAAGTAGTGATTTATGTCTTGATAAAAAAGCCTTTTTAACTTCCGGTAAAACAATTTTTTTATTCCAATCAACAAGGGCTTTTCTTCTATTTTCTTTCATAAGAACTTCGCATGATCGTTGACTTTGTTCTTTCCAATAGATTGCATAAAATGGGCCAATCAAATGAGAGGCTCCATCGGCCGAAGATACGATCTGTACTTCAATGGGAGAATTTTTGAGATTGGATTTTTTATCTAAAATAGTCACATATAAAATTGCTTTTTCAACAAATTCTCTATTAAAGCCAATTTCTAAAAGTTTTTTCCTTCCAGCAGTGTGAGTTATTTTTCGATAATCATGAAGCCAAACCAGAAGCAAAACTATATTTTTATCCGCTTTAGGATAATACTCGCATAACTCAAGAGCTATTTTTTCAACAATCTCTAAGTGATATTTGAGAAACCATTCATGATGAATAAACTTTGAATTTATGCAGGCTTCTTTTACTTCTGATTTAAATAATCGTATGAGTTTTTTTAGAGTATTTTTTTGTTTCTTACCTATAGCAATCATATCTTTCTGAATTATATCATATTCAGCCTTGAGCTACTCTACAAAAGTTTTTTAGATTTTCAAAAAAGAGGATATTATTCCTTTTCTAAGTCATTTCCACTCCGAACTCAATTAATAAATTAACGATACGTACCTTAAACTTCTTCTATTTTCTAGTTTCAGTAGTATAATATCCCTATGTTAAGCGGAAAGATCTACCGCAATTTGTCGATCGATTTACTGACAAAACACGCCCTTGAAAGAAAAGAGGTAATCAAGTCTAAATCCGGGGCGCTTGTTTCATACACCGGAAAATACACCGGTCGCTCTCCTAACGATAGATTTATTGTCGATACTCCAAAAATTCATAATAAAATCAACTGGGGCAAAACCAATGTTTCCATTTCAGAAAAACATTACGAAAAACTGAAAGAAAAAGTTGTCGGTTTTTTTAATCAGCAAAAAGAAGTTTTTGTTGTCGACGCGGCTGTTGGAGCCGATAAAAAAAACTCAATAAATCTTAGGGTTTATTGTCAATATGCGTCTCAGGCGATCTTTGCCACCCATTTGTTTCGAAGAATGCCAAATAGTTCAAAAGATTTTAATCCAGATTTAACCGTTTACTGTGCTCCCTCTGTTACCGCCGACCCAAAAACCGACGGAACAAATTCCGAAGCTTTTGTTGTTTTAAATCTTGAAAAGAAAACTATTGTTATCGGCGCTACCAAATACGCCGGGGAAATAAAAAAATCTGTTTTCTCTTATATGAATTATTTTCTTCCTCAAAAAGATGTCTTTCCTATGCACTGCTCAGCCAATATTGATTCTAAAGGTAAAACAACCGCCCTGTTTTTTGGACTGTCCGGAACGGGTAAAACCACTTTATCGGCTGACCCAAAAAGGCGATTGATTGGCGATGATGAACATGGATGGAGTAAAAATGGCGTCTTTAATTTTGAGGGCGGTTGCTATGCAAAGTGCATTAATATCAAAAAAGAAAGTGAACCACAAATTTGGTCAGCCATTCATCAAAAAGGGGCTTTGCTGGAAAATGTTGTTTTAAAAAAAGACGGCGACTTTGATTTTGATGATAATAAATTTACTGAAAATACCCGGGCAAGTTATCCTTTGGAATTTATCAATAATTCTGTCCCGTCAGGAGTCGGGAAACAGCCGAAATATGTCATTTTCTTGACTGCTGATGCCACAGGAGTTCTCCCATTGGTCGCCCACCTTAACTTAAATCAGGCCGCATATCATTTTCTGTCTGGTTATACATCTAAACTTGCCGGAACCGAACGCGGGATAATTGAACCAAAGCCGACTTTTTCCGCTTACTTTGGCGGACCTTTTATGCCTCTTAAGCCGATGGTCTATCTAAATTTACTAAAGGAATATTTAAAAAGATACGAAGCAAAAACATTTTTAGTTAATACCGGATGGATTGGAGGGGCATACGGAGTTGGTCACCGGATCTCAATCCGCGATACTCGGAGTATTATTACCGCCATTCTTTCCGGAAAACTTGATAAGGCCAAGTGTCGCCATGATAAGATCTTTAATCTCTTTGTCCCGACCCACGTTTCTGAGGTTGAGGATAAGATCCTTGATCCCTCTTTGTCTTGGGAAAATAAAAACTTATATTATGAAAGCGCCCATAAACTGGCAGTTCTATTTGCTGAAAACATTAAAAAATTCCCTGGAGTTTTACAATCAATTATTGATTCAGGTCCGAAAATATAATTTTATGAAACTTTCAAAACGTGCTCAGAATATTAATCCCTCTCTTACCCTATCAATTACCGCCAAGGCTAAAGAAATGAAAAAACAGGGACTTGATGTTGTCTCTTTCGGCGCCGGAGAACCTGATTTTGACACAATGTTCCATATTAAAGAAGCGGCAAAAAAAGCCATTGATGACGGCTTTACTAAATATACAGCCACTTCAGGGATAATAGAACTTAAAGAGGCCATCTGCGCTAAATTACGCCGTGATAATTGGCTTGACTACGAACCAAAAAATATCATTGTTTCCACCGGCGCCAAACAATCCCTATTCAACATAATCATGGTGACGGTTGACCCGGGTGACGAAGTTATTATTCCGATTCCTTACTGGGTAAGTTATGAGGAAATGGTGAAAATAGCTGACGGAAAATGTGTTTTTTTAAAGACAAATAACTTTAAAATCAATCCCCAAGACCTGGAAAAAGTGATTACTCCAAAAACAAAGATGTTTATTTTTAATTCTCCTTCAAATCCAACCGGAGTTGTCTACGATGAAAAAGAATTAAAACAAATTGCATCTATTTGTTTAAAACATAATATCTATATATTGAGTGATGAGATTTATGAAAAATTAATTTACGGAAAAAAACATATCAGCATTGCTTCCGTTAATGAAAAGATTAAGAAATTATCTATTGTTATTAACGGAGTTTCAAAATCTTATGCAATGACCGGGTGGAGAATAGGCTATGCGGCGGCTGAAGAAGAGATTGTCAAAGCGGCAACCAGACTTCAAGATCATTCAACATCAAGTCCTTCGTCGATTTCCCAAAAAGCTGCTCTTGCGGCTGTCAATGGACCGGAAGACCATGTTGAAAAAATGGTCTATGAATTTAAAAAACGCCGTGATTTTATGGTTGACCGTTTAAATAGAATTGATGGAATAGTTGCTCCCCGGCCCGATGGAGCTTTTTATGTCTTTGCTAATGTTTCAAAATTTTATAGTGACCAAATCAAAGGTTCGATGATTTTTTGCCAAAGATTATTAGAAGATGCTTACGTGGCTGTTATTCCCGGTGTCGCTTTTGGCGATGACCGCTATATCCGCTTAAGCTTTGCCACCGGAATGGACCATATTAAGAGGGGACTTGACAGGTTAGATAAGTTTTGTGAAAAGCTAAGAAGTTGATTATAGACTGGATCCCCGTCTTCACGGGGATGACACGAATCATTCCCTCGACCCCCTATGTCATTCCCGCGCAGGCGGGAATCCAGAAAATACGTTGATAATGTCTTTGAGGTTGAAGGCTCCGTCGTTGTTGAAGTCAAACGGAAGTAATAACTTAAATTTTATTTTGTTGTTGTCTTTTTTGAAAACAAAAAACTCCTGTCTTGGAAGGTGATAGGGCTTCAACAAAACCACTCGGTAGAGTTCATCGAAGGCAATATTTTGAATATCTTTTAATTCTCCGATGCTTTGTTTGACTGTCAGCTTTTTTTTCTTAAAAACCAATCTGTCATCAACATCAAAGATCTGAATTTCGAAGTCTTCTCCCCTACCCCAGGTTTCAAATTTTAAAGAAGGTAGTGGTAATATTTTTATATTCCAGTCTTCGCTTTCTAAAATATCTTTATTATTTTTTTGTAAAATAAATTTAATTTTTTTTGACCCTAAATTTTCATTAGTTTTCAAAGTAAAGTAAACTTCTTTTTCCTCAAATGGATTAATATCTTTCAAATCATCAAATAGATATTCTGTTCCCTGTAATTTTTCACTTTTAATTTTTAATTTATAACTATCGTTTTTATCCCACACCGCCTGACCTTGATTTTCCAGTTTAATTTTGAAATTATAGGTTGATTGGACAACTAAATCTGTTGGAAATTTAAAGTTTATCCATCCTTTTTCAATCTGTTCAGGCTCTCCTTTTATCTTTGACATTGCAGCAACGGTTGAATACTGTTGATAATATTCTTGTGAATTAAATCGCTTCCAGGAAAATTCAAGAAATGGCTCTCCTTGATAGTCAAAGACAAATGGGGTAACGGCAACAACCCGGCTGTCCGGACCCCAAACCTGATTAAAAGCAATTTGAAAATTTTCTGCAACTACCTGTTCTCCGCCCCGTTTCCAACCTGTTTCCGTAATAAATATCGGCAGATCTTTTGAAACTCCTAAATTCCGCAACAGTTCCAGCTCCCATTCGTAGGTTCTGACCGTTCCCCGTCCGGAAGCAAATGGACTGCCGGAAAAAGCGGGATTTGGATATGAGTGGGAAGACCATCCGTCGATGTTCGGTAGGGTCCGACCCTCCTGGAGGGTCGGACCCTGTATAATTTCTCGCAAAAATATTTCTTCATCCTGCATCCCTGGCATCCAAGATGGAGCTGATGCATCAAATCCTGCCAGCATCACAAAAAAATCTTTGTTTCTCTCTTTTAATTTTTTTGCGAATTCCGCCGTGACTTCGGCATAACTTTTTTCATCGACTTCCCCACCCCACTCACTACCATGATTGGGCTCATTAAACAGGACTACATAACGTTTTTTAACCACCCAATTTAACGAATCAAGAAAATCAACCCAGTCTTGAGAGTCCTTTACCTCGGGTCGGCGCCAATTTTCGCCCTCAGGCTGCGTGGCTAATCTGATTATCGGAATTAAATGGTCTTGACGAAGGAGGTTAAAAATTTCCTGCCATTTATTTTTATCGCGGTCATTTTCCTGGATTATCAAAGTAATATATCCCCAATCCCCGTTATTTGAATTAATTAGTTCTTTTACCTGGGTAAATTGATCTGTATTTGGTTGGGCCAAGGAAATACCAAATTTATTGTTGGGAACAGCAGCATTAACTGAAGTTGGGAAAAGAATTAAAGCTGAGAATAGTATTATTAATATTTTTTTCATTTTATTTCCACTTTAATCCCTGCTTTCTTAAGTAGTTCAATTCCCTCTTTATCATGATGTTCCATTTTACAGACAACCCTAATAATTCCCGCATTAGCCAATATCTTTGCACAGCTTGAGCAGGGATTAGCGGTCGTGTAAAGTGTTGATCCGTTGGTTGATGAGCCATGAAGGGCAGCTTGAATAATAGCATTTTGTTCCGCGTGAATACAAACACAACTTTCCTCGTATTCATAGCCTTTTATCTCACCCTTATCTCTCTTTTGACAACGCAAGCATCCGCCTTCACTGCAATTCTTTATTTTGTGTGGTGTCCCGTTATACCCTGTTGAAACAATTCTAAAATCGCGGACAATTATTGCTCCAACTTGACGCCTGGTACAATCAGCCCGTTTTTTAGCAACTTCCGCCATCATCATAAAGTATTCATCCCATGATGGCCTTTTATCTCTTACTGTCATATCCTTTCTATTATAATATATCTCGTTATGGATAAATTAAAAAAAATCGTCAGGAATATATTTTCTCTTCTAAAAATTGCCTGGGATGAAGACAAAAAATTTCTCCTTGGTTATTTCTTCACCTCATTTTTATCGGCCATTCTTCTTTTTATTGTTTTCTTTTTATATAAGGTAATGATTGATCAGGTCTTTAAAAGCCTGGTAGACAAAGAGGTAACTTTTGTTTTTCTTATTGTCGGGTCATATTTATTATCAGAATATTTTTCCCGTTTTTTTACCAACGTATTGAACTCCCAGTATTTTGAATATATTCTCCGGTCTAAATTTCAGAATGTTCTCACTCGCCATTTTATGGAAAAATTGGCACATTTGGATTTTTCCAATCTTGAAAATGGTGAAGTAAGAAACCTCATAGCCAAAGTCGAAGATACTTATAGCTGGCGATTGTTTGAAAATCTTCGGATTATCAATTATATGATTTACAGTATTGCTTCATTAATTATCGCTTTTTTTGTTGCTTTAAGATTTAACCCAATCTATTTGGTCGCATTATTTGTTCTCTCAACCCCCTTATATTTTTTCCGGGCCAGATACGGCAACATCTATTGGTCAATCTATACTAAAAACTCCAAAAAAATAAACTACCTTTGGTACATGCGCTATCTTTTTACCAATTTTAATACCCTCTCTGAAATAAAAATCTACAATTTAAAAAAATTTTTTCTAGGAAAAACCAAGTTGCTGCAAAATGAAATTGTTGACCAATATAAAAAACCGATTTTGAAATATATTTTTTTGTCAACCTTGGCCTCATTTCTTACTCCTGCTATTATCTTTTTTTTCCTCAAAAATTTTATCAATCAGATTATCTTTATTCAAAAATTTTCCCTTGGTGATTTTACTTTTTTTCTGAATGCCATCTTTACTTTTACCGGACAAACATCAAGTCTTCTGGTCAATATCGGTAGTATCGTCGAAAATAATCTGTATGTTGAAGACTATTTTAAGCTCCTTAATCTGAAAAACAGCGTAAAAACCAATAAAATTTCGAGAAGATTAAAAAAAATAATCCCCCGGGAAATAAAATTTGAGAATGTATCTTTTGCTTATCCCGGCAGTAAAAAATTCGTTTTAAAAAATATCAATTTGACCATTAAAACCAATCAGGATATTGCGATTGTTGGCCCAAATGGTGCCGGCAAAACAACTTTAATCAAACTTCTTTTCCGTTTTTATGATCCTTCTTCGGGAAGAATACTGATTAACGGTTATGATCTAAAAAATATTGATCTTGATGACTGGTACCGTCACTTGGGGGTTCTGTTCCAGGATTTTGCCAAATACTATCTGACGGTAAAAGAAAATATTGAATTTGGCGATATGAATAATGTTAAAAAAAAGAGTGTTAAAGAAGCGCTTGCTGACGCACAAGGTAACGATCTTCTTGAACTTCCAAAAAAAACAAATCAAATTCTTGGCCGTTGGTTTGAAGACGGGGAAGAAATTTCAGTCGGGCAGTGGCAGAAATTAGCAATCGCCAGGGCTTTGTACCGCAATGCCCCCATTCTTGTTTTGGATGAACCCACATCTAATATTGATGCTCAGGCTGAGTTTAAGATTTTTAATAATCTAAAAAAAAACTATCTGAGAAAAACCCTGATCTTTATTTCCCACCGTTTTTCAACAGTGAGAATGGCGGATAAAATCTATGTTATTGACAATGGCCGGATTGTTGAACAGGGAACTCATGAAGATCTGGTTTCGCTAAAAGGCACTTACGCCAAATATTTCAAAATCCAGAAACAAGGATATGAATAAAGATATTATAAATCAGCTTAAAAAACGGGGAAAATTTTCTCTTCAGGCTCATGGGGAAAGTATGCTCCCCCTTCTTCATCCTAAAGATCTGATTAATTATCAAAAAATCAGTTTTTTAAAAATAAAAACTAATGATCTGGTTTTGGTTTTCAAAAATAATTTGGCTTTTACCCATCGGGTAATTTATAAAACTAAGAGATATTTAATTATTAAAGGAGATAATAACCTCGAATCGGATGGAAAAATTTATCCCCGTCATGTTGTTGGAAAAGTAATGTCCATAAAAAGAAAAAATAAAATTATTGATCCGGAATTGATCTACCTGATCCAGTCAACATTATATTTTAAAGAGATCGTAAAGATCGTTGATATTTTTAATAAAGAAAAAATTGATTATGTTTTTCTTAAAGGTCTTCCTGTTCATCTTTATTATGAAAAAACTCATCCCCGCCGGATCTATCAGGATGCCGACGTTTTAATTGAAAAAAAAGATTTTGTATCAGCAAAAAAAATATTAACTGATTTTGGCTATAAATCAGTTGACTCGTCTTTGTCCCCGACTCAAAAAAAACTTAAAGACAAGATCGTGGAAATTTCTTTTTATAAACTAGTTAACGGTTTCCCTGTCATTTTTGATATCCACCTGGAAGTGGCTTTTATGATGACTCAGGTTAGTAATCTCGAGGCTTTGTATCCCCAAAAACTTATTGATAAACTGACTGAAGAATTACTAAATAATAAAAAACAGATAATAATCAATAATGGACAATTCTATATACTAGATACTCCATACTTAATACTGTATTTATCCCTTCATTTCTTCCACCACAATTTTAAGGGCGCATTTAGGCTCCAGCTTATTGATTTAATCTTAAGAAAAAATTATCTTGATGACGGTCGTCTTCAAGATAGCATAAAAAAATATCATCTAAAAAACTTTGTTTCCCCCGTCTTTTTTTTACTGAAAAAATATTACCAAACCCCCATTTCCGACTTAATAAACTTTATAAACTTTATAAACTTTAAAAACCTAAATATCTTCAATGACGAATTCCGTATTGAAGCCGGCGTTAATCGTTTTAAAAATCTTTTTTCTCTCTCTCCCCTGTCCCTTTATAAAAGAATTTTTGTTATTACCAACCGGCAGATCTGGCAATATGGATACTTTTCTATAAAATCAAGGCTAAATAATCTGTTGAAAAAAAAATATTTTGAGGATACACTTAATGTATGAATAGTTCTTCTTCGAATAAAACTTTGACCTCTATTTTCATTATTTTAATGGTTGTCTTAATCGCCGAGATAATTTATCTTTTTTTGTCTCCAGGTAAAAAATCAGATGTTAACACAATCCAGCCTACCAATCAATTAGAAGTTCAGCAGGATTTGCTAAATAGTCCAAGTATAGATCCGTCAAATATCACCTATCTGCAAAGTCTAAGCCCTGATAACTGGAAAATGGTCTTAAGCCGAACTATTGAAGGAGTAATCAACAGCTATGAATCTATCGGCGATAATTATTCATTTGAGCTTGCCAATGAAAAAAATATTGTAATAGAAACATTTAAAGGATTAGTCTCTGGTAGTAAATCTCCTAGAAAGATATTTTTTGAAAAAAACGGGAATCTCACTCTCACTGATGAAAAGGCTATAAAAGAACTTAAAAATGGGACAAAAATTAAAATTACTTATAATTTTGATTTAAGTCTTCCCCTTAACAAAAATTTAATTTATGGTGAAATTATTATTTATCAATGAATTCTATGAAGAAGAAATATATATCTCCAAAAATTACTTTAAAAAAATTAAAAATTAATTTTTTTTTAAGAACGAGTCGAAAAAGTGGTTTTTCTGACTATGAAGGCGTGCTTTTAGCCGGATGTAGCTGTGTTAATGGTGTTAATTCTGGGCTGTGCGTTTGTGATGTACCGTGATTAGTTTTATTTTTTTTAGTTCTTTGATAAATAATTTTAAATCCGTTTCTGCTTGTTTTTTGCTTATTTGATATTTTTTTGTTATTTTTTTAGATATCAAATAATCATCTTCCCCTTTTTCTATTCTCCTAAAGATAAAACTGGCTATTTCATTTAAAGATATAATTTCCGATTTGTCCGGTAAAAAAATCTGTGTTTTTTTTTGATTTTTATTAATGATGAGTTCCTTCCTAATTTTATATTTCATAGTTTTCTAATATATTCCGTCATTTGTTTTCTGTTTTTTTTCAGATAAAGATAAAAAAAATCTTCCGATTGATAAAGATATTTAAATAATGCTGAAGTTTTATTTTTTATGTCCTTTTCGTCATTAATCCAAAGTTGTTTTACTAATAAGTTCAATATTTTATTTTTATCGTATATATTTTCTTTTTTAAAGAATTTTGCTTTTTTAATAAAAAATACTGATCCTATTTCATATCGCTTGTTGGTTTTTTTCACCCAGCTCTCTTTTTCAATGATGGGAGTTTGATAAACAAAATATTTACCATTTTCTTTTTTAATAATTACCGTATCATCAGCTAAAGATTGATACTTATTATTTATGTATTTCATCGTCGTTGATTTACCTGCTCCTGATTGACCTAAAAATAAAAATGCTTTTTCATTTATATTTGAAGCTGAAGCATGGATAATAAATCCTTTATCTTTTAAAAGATTATTGATTATTTGTCTTAAGATCAGCTGAAACTGAATAAAGCTAATCTGATAATAAGTAATTATCTTTTTTTTTGACTTTTCTTCGAAAAAACTAATATAATTTCTCTTTTGATTTTTTTTGATAATGGTTTCCAAAAAAAATCTCTCGACAAAATCAATTTGAAAATCAACTTTGTTAGAAATTTTTTTAATAAAAAATCCAGACCAATATTTCCTAATCTCTTTCTTTTTAATTCTAAAAAGTAGTTTCCACTGTGTTGAGTAAAAATTAACCTTTATATTAAATCCGGCAATATTTAAGATTAAACTATTTTTCATTAAATATTTGTTTTGATACTAATTTAGTAATAAAGAATATCGTTTTTACGAATATTAGTATATCAACCAAAAAACTCTTTTTATTTACATAATCTAAATCAAGTTTCATCCAATTGTCAAAAGATTTATGACTAGCTCCTTCGGTCACCCAAGAAGAGGTCATTCCTGGGAGAACTGAAAACCTACGTTCGTATTTTTTAGGTATTTTTATCGCTTCTTTCATCGGAAAAGGCCTCGGACCAACAAAATCCATTTCTCCCTTAATAACATTGATAAATTGGGGCAGCTCGTCAAGTCCAGAATGAGCCAAAAATGTACCTAATTTAGTATATCGAGGATCATTGTAGATTTTGAAAACAGGCCCATTTGCTTCATTTAGATTTTTAATTTTGGATTTTAGATTTTCTGCCCCTACTATCATCGTTCTTAGTTTGTATATCGTAAAGGGCTTTTTATTTTTACCTGCCCTCTTTTGAGAAAAGATCAACTGCCCCGATTCACCCATTAATTTTCGAAGTAAATAAATAATAATAAAAAGAGGTAGAAAAAATACTAACAAAAACAGGGCGGTAATTAAACGCAAAACTCTTTTCATTAATTTGTTTTTCAATTATAATGTAAGCTTATTGATTATTTAAATTATGTCATCAATTCTTACCTTTTTTAAAAAAAATTATTTTAATTTGTTCATTATATCATTGTTTTTAGTCCGAACTCCGCCTATAAAGATCCCCTTTTTTCAGGAAATTAATAGTCATTATTTCTATCGGATTATTAATATTGTTCTTTTTTTATATATCCTTTTTAAAAAAGATTTTAAAGAAATAAAGGTTAAAAGCAATTTGATCATTTTTTGTCTTTTATATTTTATTACACAGGCTCTATCCGTTGTTAATGCTCTTAATTATCAAGTTTTTTTCACAAATTTTGAAAAAATGGCTTCTTCTGTTTTATTTATATTAATAAGCTATGTCTTATTAAATCAAGCGAAAAAAAATCAAATAAGTAAAATAATTACAGTATTAATTGTATCCACCACTATAAATGTATTTATTCAAACTTTAATAGTCTTCTTTCCTGATTTGTCAATTAAAACCATTCTCCCATTTTTTCATTCCGGCGTATCTGATATCGTTATTATGAATTTAAATAGAAATCGACTTTATTTTGAATTTTATGACGAAATCATTATTCCCATTCTCGTCTATTTTGTCTTTGATGCTAATAAAAAAGGTTTCTTACGTTTGTTTTGTTTATTTTTATTATTGTTAATTATTATTATTTCCTTTGTTTCTAATGTTCGTACCCGTTTTTTTGTTACTTTATTTGTTCTAACTACTTCTTTACTTATCTATTTCCTTCAATATTCTATCCGACTTGCTAATTATAAAAAAATTTTTTTTATTTTTTTGATCATAACGGTGATTTTTTTCAGTCATCAGCTGGTTACCAAAAAGCTTGGATACTCAATCGTCGATCGTTTTCTTCTTGAAAGTAAAAATGAAGATACAATGACTTTATTTTTTCGGCTCGGTATGCTTTCTTATTCATTGGATATGGGTTATTCATATCCTTTTTTTGGCGTGGGATTAGGTAATTTTTTTGAACACCTTCCTGCCAAATTAAAAGTATCAAATTTATCATTAATCTCCAATCAAGAAACTACCAAATCTTCGCTCCTCTATCCTCACAATATTTTTGCCCAAACCTTGGCTGAAACGGGATTTTTGGGCTTAATAGCTATTCTAGCTCTAATCTTTTACTGTTTTAAAACCGATTGGACTATTTTAAAGAATAAAAATAATATTTTTAAAAAGATGTTAATCGTCTCTTTTTGGGGGCTACTGATTTTTTCCTTATTCAATCCGGTTACACCTCTAACTTTCTATACTAATTTCTTTCTGATAAGATTGTTAATAGAAATCGATTATGAAAAAATTAAATATAACTATCCCTAAGATTGCTTTTCTTGTTGTTGGTATTCTAATCATCTTAAATGTTATTTGGTTAAAGATTGATATTATGCCGCCTCATTGGGATTCTGCAGTGCATTTAATTAATGTTTATGACCATTTCTCTCTTTTGAAATCAGGCTCATTAATTAAATTTATCGGCCGTTACCATTATTATCCGCCGTTAGCCTACTGGATTTCTTCATTATTTTTCTATATTTTTGGAGTAAGCGCCGATATCGGGGTTATCAGCCTTTCTTTTTTTCTTGTTATTTTATTTACTTCTGCTTTTTTCATAGGTAAAGTTATTCAAAACGAGAAACTTGGTCTTTTTTTCGTGCTCTCATTGATTAGTTTACCGTTTTTAATCAGTCAAACCCGGGAATATCAGCTTGACTTCCCCTTAACCGCAATGGTCCTTCTTTGTATCTATCTATTATTCAAATCAAATTTTCTAAAAATAAAAACTTATTCCTGTTTGTTTGCCATTGCCTCAGGATTCGCTTTTCTTACCAAGTGGACCTATCTTCCTTTTTTTGCTTTTATGATTATCTTTGCCTTCATTAAAGCACAAAAAAAAGATAAAAAAACTGTTTTTGATAATATTATCCAGATTTTTTTAATAACTTATTTTATAGCTGGGTGGTGGTATGTAAAAAATTTCACTTATCTAAAAAATGATTTTATTAAAAACATCCAAACCGGAATAAACGAGCACGATCCGACAATCTTTAGTATGAATTCGCTTCTGTTTTATCCCCTTTCATTAATAACCATGCATTTAAGACTTCCACTGTCCATCCTTTTTTTTGTATGTCTGTGGATCATCAGAAAACTCAAAAACAACAAAGTTTCCTTTCTTTTATATCTTAGTTTTTTTTATCTAATCACGATGATTCTTTATATAAACAAGGATCACCGATTTATTGAACCTATAACCCCTTTATTAGTTTTTGTAATTGTTTTTTCATTTTTTAATATAAAAAATCATTTTTACAAAAAAATTGCGTTAATCACTTTTATAGCTGTTTCCTTAGTAAACTTTGTAACTGTAACCTTTTATATTAAATTTTTGCCTCAATCAATCCAACTTAATCTTTTTAATGTAACTGTTCCTATCTATAAAAGTTGGGGCTATACTGTTGGCCCTCCAAAAAGAGAAGATTGGCACGTCAGAGATATTGTGAATAAATATTCTTCTTACAAAAAAATTCTTGTTGTTTTTTCTGAAGATAAAATGTTTTTTAACTATGCTAATTTTAATTATTTTGGTAAATTAATTGCCCCAAAAACAGAGATAAAAACCATTCTTTTCAATCAAAACCAGACAATCTGCTCTGAACTGATAAATTTCGATATTGTTGTTATTAATGACGATCCAAAACGCACTCTAATTATTAAAAAATGCTGTCCAGACTTAGGGCCTTTTAATTTGGCTGAGCCTAATTTCCTTCTCCCTGATTCTTCAGGGGTTTGGATCTTTAAAAAATAAAGATGATAAAAGATAAATTGTTTTTTTTGGGAGATTTTTTTGTCAATATTAGTGATAATAATGATTTAATTAATAAAATTTATTTATCTCTGGGAAAAAAAAGAGGTAGCCCTTCTCTTTTTTTTTATCTAAATTCGGGCTCTTATTATTACCTAACTTCTCTACCCAATTACAAAAAATCTTTATTAAAGGCCGATTTTTGTTACCTAAATAGTTTTTATCTAAAAAAGTTATTTTGTTGGCTTGGCTCTTCTTTTCAAAAGATTAATGCTGAAGATTTTATTAATGATCTTTTTGATCTTTCTCAACAACAAAATCAAAGGGTTTTCCTTCTTGGATCAAAAACATCAACTCTAAAAAAAGCCGTTGCTAATATTAAATCAAAATATAAAACATTGTCGGTCAACGGACATAATGGGTTTTTTAAGGATAATAACCAACCAATCAAAGTGATTAAACGTTTATCGCCTGAAATTCTGATTGTTGGTCTGGGAAGCGGTTATCAAGAAACCTGGATAGTAGAAAATCTTTCCAAATTAAAAAATATAAAGGTAGTTATAACTGTTGGAAATTTTATTGATGTTTTGGGAGAAGAAAGAAAAATTATTCCAAATTGGATTAAAAAAGCTAAATTTGAATGGTTTTATAGATTGACTAAAGAACCTAAAAGGCTTTGGAAAAGATATTTGATCGGAGGAGTTATCGGTTTTTATTTTTTTATTCAATCTTTACGATTGAAAAAGCCTCAAAATTATACCCTTCTGTTAAAAAAGGGAATTGGTCACCAATCTTAAGGGCTTTTTCCTCACCATAAAATAACTGACCATCCCTTTCTGTCAGTTTAACTTTAGCCTTAACTAATACATGTTGAACTACATCCGTAAATTGTTCGTAAAGCCTTCCATAAATATCAGAAGGCAAACGAATACTTTCCACCAATTCCTTATCAATCACTTTAAAAACTTCTTCCTCCCCATCAGAATATTTATCACCTATCTTAATAGAATCATAAAGGTAAGTAAAATCTTTTTTGTAGGCTCCATAATTGTATAGATAGATTATTTTTTCAACATATTTAGTTTCGATATCACTTTTACTCATTCCAATAACCGTACCAGTAATATTAATTGTAGAAAATTCAAATTCAATAGGACTGCCTACAGAAACGATATTTCTTTTAAAAAAATATTGATTATTTTTTCTGTCGTATGTCGTTCTAATCTTAATATTTAAAAATATATCATAACGCGAATAGCTTGTATCACTCAAAACTGGATAGTAACGGACTCCCACAATTTCAGCTTGACTTCGACCGGCAAAATCAGTTTCTTTTTCTCCTTTTTTTATTGATTTAACAAACCAAAACTCCGGTTTTTGAGTTGCCGCCCACCAAAGACCTTGGCCAACTTTAACTTTGACAAATAAGTAATTTGGTTTTTGAACAAAAGACTTTAAAAAAAGCGATAAACCAACAAAAAAACAAAACCCGACAAAAAGAAAAACAATAAAAAGATAGTTCAAAGAAATTTTTGTTTTATTGTTCTTGAATAATTTTTTAAATAACATAGTTTTTAATTTTCATTATTATAACATTTTAAGCCATTATTTAAACAAAAATTATTAATTCCCTTATAAATTTGGCTATCTTTTTTGATAGTTTCATTGTCGTTAACTAAATCAATAAAAAATTTACTTGCTTCAGATGTTCCTTTTTGATCTATATAAATATCTTGGTTTAGTTTTAAAATTTTATCTGCGATTTTTGAATCTGAAATTAATGCAAATGGATATAATGAAACAGTTTTTTTATAATAAAAAAGAGATTTATCTGCCTGACCTAGAATATTGTAATAAAGCGCTTTTTGCCAGGTAATCACAAAATTACGGTCAAAATTATTTCCTAATTTGTCTAAATATTGGATAGCCTTTTCCGGCTGGTAATCAATAATCTCATTCTCAACCACTTTAAAATACATTTCCTTCTTAAATAAGATCGGATTTGTTGAGTTTTTGATATGTCTGCTTTCCCTAGCGACTATTAGTTGACAAACAAGTAATAAAGAAATAAAAAAAATCTGTGAATTTATGGAAATTGACTCCTTTTTATTACTGATCATTACCGATAAAAGCAGCCATAAAAATAAGAATGAGTTAAATCTATAACTAAAATCAAAAAGGAAAATTACTGTTAAAGATATAAATAACCAAAAAAAAATGTCTTTCTTTGCCTTCTTTATAAAGAGATAAACGAATAACATAAAAAATAATGCTGCTAAGACACCGTTTTCGGCCAAAATATCCAGAAAAATATTGTGGGCTGTTGTTGTATTTTGATTATAATTAGTTAATCTTTTTGAAGCAGCGTAGTAAAAATTGCCCGGTCCGACCCCAAATAGCGGACTTTCCTTAATTGAAGAAATTGCATAATTAAAATATATATTTCTAAAGCCAAATGGTTTTTTATTTTTTGTAAAAAGATAATTTTTTGTTGTTACAAAGAGAAAAGTTAAGGTAATTAATACAATTAATATTTTTAAAAAATTATTATTAATACTTGCGAAAATTCCAATAATCAAAGCCAAATATGCTGTTCTGGAGTAAGAAAACAAAACAAAAATAAAAAATATCCATGAAAGAAAATTGGGAAAAAGGATTATAAAAGGCAAAACAAGTAAATTCCCTAATTGAATGTGATCATATTGGTATAACAAGCTCGCGCTATTATTAAATAAATGAAGTTTGAAAGAAATATTAATTAGATATATTAATAAAAATATAACGGAGGAAATAATTATAAATTTAAATAAATTTTTCTTAAGTTGTTCTTTTAAATTAAAACTAAAAATAATAATCAATAACCCTGAAATATAAACAAAAATATTGTTAAATGCTATTTCACTATCAATCGCTCGGGAAGATGAGATTATTGATAATATGATAAAAGCAAGGTAAAAAAGTCCTGATTTTGGTACATGGATCTGTTTTAACCTATTTTTGTAAACAAAGAATAATATCACAGGAAAAATTAAGGCTATATAATAATTTAGTTGACGAAATTCGTTAAAAACAAAAATTTCACTTAAAAATAAAGAGAATAATAGGGGGTAGAGTATCATTGTTTTTCATTATAATAAAGATATTCACTTATAATGTTTAATCTTATTCCATTATCGATTTTTGTAGCTATATTTATACCCAACATTTTGACAAAAGGTCTATTTTTTGATGGCCTTACCTATAGTAGTATCGCTAGAAATTTATCTCAGAATGTTGGTAGCTTTTGGTACCCTCACTATACAGAAACACTTTATTCAAATTTTTATGAGCAACCACCTTTGGGTTTATATATCCAATCATTATTTTTTCGTTTATTCGGTGATCAATTTTACGTGGAAAAAATTTGTAGTGTTTTTTTTGGTTTTTTAACGTTGTTATCTATTTATATATTTTACTATCGATTACACTCGCTCACAAAAAATAAAATTTCTATTTGGGTTGTATTAATATTCTGGATGTTTACACCCATAAGCAGATACGTTATTAATAACAATCTTTTGGATGGATTTGCGACTCCTTTTATGTTAATTGCCGGTTATTTTATTTTATCCGATAAAAAGTGGAAGAATATTTTGGGTGGATTACTTTTATGCATATCCATATCGATTAAAGGTCTTCCCTATATGTTTATCATGTTCATCCCCATATTTATTTATGTTCTCAAAAAAAACAAAGGAACATTCACAAGTGTATTGATCACTATCAATACTATATTAATATTTTTAATAATTAATATTTATTTTAGTCAAACTAGAGATTTTTTTACATATTACCTAAATATCCGGATAATTAAATCTTTTACAGAATATCGAGTTGTTGATAATCATTTTTTTTTGTTAAAACAGCTTTTTTATGAGCTTAAAATCCCTTTATTGATTTCTTTTATGATCTTACTTATTACTAGGAAAATAGATAACAAAAAATATGCCATCATGTTTTTTCTGACTGGATTTTTGGGTTTTGCACCTTATTTATTGAGCTTCGTGCAATATGATCGATATCTCTATCCTTCAATAATTTTTTTTGTATTTGGTTTGGTTCTGGTAAATCAATCTTTTTTTAATATTTTAGAAGATACATTAATAAAAATTAAATTTATTAGATATATTTTTGTTTTTGTTTTTGTGATAGTTACAGTTGTTTCCTTAAGCAAAATGGTATCAAACAAGGGCAAAATTATTAACCAAATTACTTTACATTCGAATTTCGATAAATTAACAAATACCTTTAATAAAAGACGTATATTCAATGTTTGTCCTACATATTTGATTTATGACTGGGAACTAATCGCTTTCTTACAAAGGTATAACAAAATTAGTATTGGCATAGAAGAAAAAACTTCCTTTTTATTAACAAAAAAAAATAAAGGCTGTCAAATTCCCCTAAAATGTAAAACTTTTTTTTCCAGTCTTGATTTCCAACTTTACAATTGTCAAAATTAATTACTTATTTTTTTAATTATTTTACAAATGATATCTACTTCTTCCTTAAAAAGATCATAAAAAGACGGTAGTAGTAGCCCTCTTTCAAAAAAATACTCAGAAATAGGATATTTTTGTTTTTCAAAATATTTTTTGTATACAGGTTGAAGATGAATTGGTAAGAAAAAATCCCTCGTTTCGATTCCACTTTTTAATAAGAAATCGGTTATTTTCTTTTTTATGCCTTTATCATTAGCTATTATTGCCGGAAACCAATAGTTAGGATTGTTTTCTTTTGGGGAAATTATCAATTTAATATGTTTATTTTCAAGATTTTCTCGATACCAACTGAATATCTGCCTTCTCTTATTAAGTTGTTTATCAAATCTTTTTACTTGAGAAGAGCCAAGAGCTGCTTGTAAACCAGATAAAACCAGATTATAGCCAATTAAATTATGTTCAAAATGAGTGGTTTCATTAAAATCAAAGAAGCTCAACTTCTTTACTAACTTGTATATATTTTTATCATTAGTACAAACCATTCCTCCATTACCCGTAGTTATAATCTTATTTGCATATAAAGAAAAACAGGAAACCTTACTCAATGAACCAACGAGTTTGCCTTTGTACAAAGCCCCCATTGCTTCAGCTGCATCCTCAATAACATAAAGTTTATATTTTTTTGCAATAAGGTTAATTTTGTCCATATTACAGGGATAGCCATAGATATGAACAGGCATAATGGCCTTAGTTTTTTTATTAATTTTTTCTTCGATTTTTGCAGGATCTATATTCCAGTCTTTGGATGAAGTCGAATCAACCAAAACTGGCGTTGCCCCAACCCAAGTTATGGCATTGACAGTTGCAATCATCGTCAAGGTCGGGAGAATTACTTCATCGCCTGGGCCTATTCCTAAGGCTTTTAAGGCTAAAAATAGCGCGGAGGTTCCGCTGTTGACTGAAACTGCATATTTCGTGCCTGAAACTTTCTTAGCAAACCCTATTTCAAACTTATCTACCCAGGGACTTTTTGAAGAAATCCAAGAAGAATCAAAACACTTCTTAATCTCCAAAAAATCTTCCTTAATAAGGTTTGGTTTTGATATTGGAATGTAAGCATTTTTTATCATTTATTTTTCTTGACGCAAAAAAAATAATAATGTAATTATACTAATTAAAGAAACGGCTGCTCCAATTAAAAAACTATCTGGTAGATAATATATCGTTATACTTTTATTTTGTTTTTCCAAATTTAATGATAGTAGGCCATTAGAACTGTTTGCTCGTTTATAATTTTTATTATCTACAATAGCCTTCCAGCCCGAATCGTAGTTCTGATTTACTATTAATCGATCATCCTTTTTCAAGTCGACATTAAAAATTATTTTATTAGGCGACCAATAGATAAGATTTACCTGCCCGGTATTTTTCTCCAGATAATATTCACCCCTGTAATTTTTGTTTTGAAAACAGGTTGCATAAGAAATTACGGGAATCGGTTCATAACATGTTGGCGAACCGAAACCGGCCTTTAAATAAACATATTCATCGCTGTAGGAGCTGGTTGATTGAATATCTTGTCTAAATCCGTTGTTATCATAGTAGGTCATGCCGCAACGTTGTTTAAAATTATTTACCGGTTTTACTTTTAAAGGCAAAATGTCAAAAGACTTATTCATAAATGATAAATTAACGTAGCCGATATCAGTCATTATTAATACAGCGACCAGTATCATAAAGATTCCTGATATTCTTTTATTTTTTATTAATTTTTTTATCAAGCCAACGCAAGCGTCATAGCCAAATCCGATAAAAATAACTAACGGTACCATAAAAAAATAACGATATCTTTGAGCTACTCTCATATTGTCAAATAGAGGCAGATTATGGAGTAATCGGTATAAACTTGGAAATATATTAAGGCCAAAACTCAAAAGTAAAAAAAACAAAAACACAAAAAATAAATTTAGATTCTCTTTCTTTTTACAGAAAACCCCTATTGAAAACAGAATCAGACTCAATAATCCTATATACATTCCGTTCTCGTCTATCCCATAACTTGCATTCCAGCTGTTAAAACCATCAAAACTTTGTTTTCTGGAAAACAAAGCCATATATAGACTATGAAAACTAAATCCAGAGGTTGTTTCTTGAATTACCCTTTGATTTTTAATCATAAGTTCTGTTGATGGCAGACCTTTAACCGCAGTCAAAGGAATAAAAATAAACAGAAAAATAATGAAGATCCAAATTAACTGTTTCTTTTTACGCAAAATTATGTCTATTGAAGTTAAGATAAAAAGAAATAAAATAATGTTAAGAAAATAATGATAACCGCCCAAAAAAATTATTGTCAATACCAAAACGGCGTAAATAATATATTTTGTTTCTTCTTTCTTTAATGCTTTTAAATAAAATAAATAAAGATATGGTAATAAAGTTACATTCAAAAATGCGGTCATCCCAACGGAAAAAGGAATTATTATCAGCCCTGAAAATATGTAGATTGAAGAAAGAAGAATTGAGGCGTGTTTAGAAATTTTGTAATATAAGCCTAAATAATAAAAACCAATCAGACCTAAAAACAAGTAAATAATTAATAAAATTTTATAGCCAATTACTGGTCCAAATATTAATGGAAATAAAAATGCTGGAGATAAAACATCGTTTTGAGGGTTGCCGATTTGGGTCATTCCTCCACAATGATAAGGATTCCATAAGGGCACTTGCTTATATTTTAATATTGAATTTCTTGCTACTTCGGCATAAGAATAACGCTGGTCCCAATCTTGAATTCCCAAGTAATTAGAATTTTTAAAAAAAATTAAAGCTAAAATTATTGCACCAAATAAAAAAAGAAAAAAAGCTAGTCTATTTTTGTAAATCTCAATTTTAAAGCGTTCCATAAATAAACAAAAAATCCTTTTAAAAAATTAGTTTTACTCCGTCCATTTCTTCTATTTGGATAGAATACTGGAATTTCTGTGATAATTAATCCGTGTTTTTCCGCTAAATATACCAATCTCAAATGATACTCACCATAACCTGTATAGATTCTATTTATAGGCAACTTAAACAGGTCTTTTCTTTTGATGGCATAAAACCCGCTCATATTATCCATCGTTGGAAAGCCAAGAATGTGTTTTAAAAACAGATTAAAAATATATGTAAAAAGATATCTGACTTTATCTTCCATTCCCCCGCCTTTAATAAATCTTGAAGCAATTACTAAATCATGATTTTTTAATTCTTTAATTAAGGTGATAATTTTCTCAGGAGGATGATTAAAATCCGCGTCCATACCGATGATAACATCACCTTTTGATTTCTTAATTCCAAAAAGTATTGCTGAAGCTAACCCTCTAATATTTTTTCTAACAAACAAATGAATATTTTTATTTTTTTTAAACTTTTTTCTCACCTCTACAGCCGTCATGTCCGGGCTATTATCATCAACGGCAACTATTTCATACTTAATGTTCGGGCTAGTCAAAATTAATTGGATTTTACGGATTAAGTTAATGATATTTTTACGTTCGTTAAAAGTCGGAATAATTAATGAAATCATATTCAATATATTTGAAAAAAATTGCAATTTTTTTGACTACATTTAGTGATATAAACAAATATCTTGCAGTTTTTGTCTAAATATCTGATATTGTTTTTAATCCTCTCAAAAGTTCCTTTATTATTAATATCAAACACTATTAATATTGTTGGTTTTGATAATAAACAAGGGCTATTATTATCTTTTGTTAAGACAAGACTATTATTAGTATAATCTTTTAGATAATATTCCTTTAGAGGTACGTAAAAATACTCCTGATCGTAATAAATAATTTGGTATTGATTAAAAGATGGAATTTTTTTTATTTTATTTGTTAATTCTTTATATTTAATATTAAAATCCGGGACTACGCCGGGAAAAGAATAGTTGCTTCCGTTAATAAATCTAATACTAATAATTAGTAAAACCGTGATTAAAAAACCAGCCAAGTATTGTTTTTTTGTCCTTAAATACCAGCTGATTAAAGTTATGATAAAGACTTCTACCAGGTAGAAGTGCCAAAAACTTCTTTCTACAAAAATAGAGAAAAACTGTTTACTAAAAACAAAAAGAAAGGTGGTGTTTAACAAAAACGAGGCCAAAAATAGCTTGCTGACAAAATTGATTGGTTTTTCTTGGGTTGATTTTAAAGAATGCATAGCCAAAATAAAAAGTGAGGCTGCTAGTAAGACCAAAGATGGTTGACCGTTCATTCTTAATAAAATATTATTACTAAAAACTGTTAAAAATTTAAAAAAATTTAAGTTTACTGAAGACTTGTCCGGATTAAGAAGAGAAATTTCATTAAATTTATTAATGACGTGAAAAATACCCGGCAAAACTCCTATTAATATGACCAGATAACTTACAATAATGTATGAAAAGTCCTTCCTTTTTTTAAGATAAAGCAAAAATAATACAATTATTAAACCTAGGAAAAAATAGAATGATGAAAAATCGGCATAGAAAGTCATTATTGAAAGTAAAGCAAATGTACTCAGTCGCCTTAAAGTTTTCTCAAAAAAAAGATATTTAATTAAACTTATCAAAGCTAAAAGAGCAAGAAAACTGACTAAATTAAAAGGTGAAATCATCGCTGAAAGATAAACAAAATAGGATGAAAAAGAGTAGACAAAAACGGAAATCAAAGATAAATGTCCTATTTTTAACTTTTTAAAAAAATTAAAAAGAACAAAACAGGAAATAATGTAGGGAATTAGATTAAATAGTCTAAGAACAATAATATTTTTAGATAAATAAGCCAATACCTTAAGAGCAAGCAAAAATAAAGCCCCGTGATCCTTAATCCAATGTGAACTGGTTAATATATTAGTAAACGAGTTAGATATAGCTACGTTCGTATAAGATACTTCGTCAGTAAATATGTCGCGGGAAAATATAAAATATAAACGGAGAGATAGACCAAAAAGGATTATTATTATAAAAGCAAACTTTATATGAAAAAATTTTTTAAGAAAATCCATATTTCTAATTATATTATTTATATAACTTTAATTTTTGTTATTGGTTTTTTCTTAAGGATAATCAAATTTCATTTTCATTCTGTGCTAGAAGCAGACGAGGGAAGGGATTTGCTTGTTGCCAGGCATATTGTGAAATTTGGAGAATTTGTTTCTTTAGGTCATCTTGCTTCTGGCCTAAATGGCTTTTATTATGGTCCATATTATTATTACTTGCTGGCTTTCTTTACTTTTATTTATGATAGTCCTTATTTTATCTTTGCAATAATGACTGTTTGGCATTCTATAAGTATTATTTTTCTTTTTTACATTGGAAAAAACCTTTTTAGTTCAAAAGTGGGAATATTAACTTCTCTATTATATAGCTTATCTTTTTTCTTTATTTCAACAAATAATATTTGGGGGGCTTATGTTAGCCTTCAAATATTTATTCTGTCTTTCTTCTTTTTTAGTCTTTATAGTAAGAATCGATCTCCATGGTATTTATTTATCCATATAGTTTTACTATCTCTCTCTGTTTCTATTCAATATGGAAATTTTTTGATCGTTCCTATTTTTATTGTTTGGAATTTCATTTTGGATAAGAAGGGTAAAAAATCTTGGACCTTACCCTTGAAAATTATCATTTGTTATATTGCGCCAATAATAATCATGTTTATTCCTCAAATACTTTATTTTCACCTTAGATTATTAAATCTAATGAATATCCATAATATATTTAATATCAATAAGGCTTCATTTTTCATTCAATTTTATAAAATAGCTTTAGATCTTTTTGAAGTTATTTTTCAAAAAAATACACTCTATATAGTTTTTTATATATGTTTCATTCTTACCCCTTTATCTGTATTAAAATGGATAAAAGGTCGATTTTTAATTTCTCCGGGAAAAATTTTGATTTTTGCCTTACCATTATTAGTAGTAATTGTTGTCTTTTTTAAAACTACTGTTACTTATCCCCACGAGATACTTCCAGTTTATATTTTTTTATTAATAGGAATCTCTCTCATAATTGATTACCTCTCTATTAATAATTTTTTATTGATATTATTAACGCTGCCAATTTTATTTAGCTTATTGCCAAGCTATAACTATTTTTCATATAATTTAAGCTCTCTTAGAGAAATAGAAATAGTATCTAATACTATTGGAAAGATATTATTACAAAATAAATTGATTGATAAAAAAGATATTGATATATTTCAAAATTCTGGAGTTAATAATCCTCTTTTTTATCCTGCCCCTGAAGTTTATCTTTTTCTTGAAAAAAATCTGAATCAAAAGTTTATAAATATTATTCAAGAGACTGAGTTCAACTATACCAGTAGTAATAATGCTAAATATCTTTTTCTTATTTGTAGATCAAATTCTGATAATTTTAGTCTATGTTTAGATAATTTTTTGATAGAAAAAAAGTATATATATGAATTTAAAAAAACCATTTATGATTCATCAAGTATGAAGGGGTATTCATTTATTAAAATAAATAAAAATGATTATTCTAAACAGTTAATGATTAAGTTCTGAAGTCTTTGAAACTCAATTTTTTTCTTCGCCTCTCTCATTACCATTCCCACTAGGAAATTTATCACATTGGTCTTTCCTGATTTGTAATCAGCAACGGCTTTTTGGTTTATTGACAGGATTTTTTTGATAATTACTTTTAATTGTTCGTCGGTAATATCATCAACTGCCGTCGATTTTTTGAAATTATTCAAAATTTGGTAAAGACTGTCTTTATCAAAGACTATTTTTATTTTTCTATTAACAAGTTGGTTAACTAATTTAACAACATCAAGTTTTTGTTTTTTTGCTTCAGAAAATAGATTGTCCAGCCATTTGGACTCCTCAGCCGTTTCAAAAAGAAGTTCTGTAAGCTTTCTGTCCACTTTATAATCTTTTTCCCAACGGGTAAAAACCGAATCAATCAACTCCGGCTCAGTTGATTTTATTTCGCTCATCCATTTATCATCAATTATAATTGGCGGCAGATCTGGATCAGGAAAATAACGATAGTCGGCAGCTGCTTCCTTTGATCTTTGAGTATATGTTATTCCCTTTTCGGAATTAAATCCTCGGGTTTCCTGGTCCGGAGTTTTACCTGAATCTAATATCTCTTTTTGTCTTTTAATTTCATATTCTATTCCCCTCTCCAAAAACCGGAATGAATTAATATTTTTTAGTTCAACTTTGTAATTCGGTAGCTTCGTTTCACCCTTTTTTTGTAAAGAGATATTTGCCTCTAGTCTCATTCCTCCCTTTTCCATATCACAATCAGAAATATCCAAATATCGGATTACCTGGCGAAGTTTTTTTGCATATTCTTTTGCCTGAACGGATGAATAAATCTCTGGTTCACTGACGATTTCAACTAAAGGAACGCTAGACCGGTTAAAATCAATCAAACTAACATCGTGTCCGTTTACTTTTTGATGAATTAATTTTCCTGTATCTTCTTCCAAATGAACTCTAGTAATTCCGACTGAACCAAGTGACGTTTCAACATTGCCTTTATAACAAAATGGTAGATCATATTGGCTTATCTGATAACCCTTGGGTAGATCAGGATAAAAATAATGTTTGCGGTCAAATTTACTCAAAGTATTTATTTTACAACCCAACGCAAGTCCTAATTTTATCGTCCACTCGATCGCTTTTTTATTAGCAACTGGCAATGCCCCAGGAAGCCCCAAACAAACTGGGCAAGTATAAATATTGGGTTTTTCTGCATGAAATGGATCATTCTTACATCCACAAAACATTTTGGAGTTAGTCTTTAACTCTACATGAACTTCCATGCCCACAATGACTTGATATTTATTTTCCATTTATTGTTATCTCTCCGGCAATATTTGTTAAAAATAACTTTCTAATTTTTTTAATATCTCGTGTTTGTGCTAATATCCACATTAATTTTGTTGAGGCTGCTTCAACTGTTATGTCTCTTCCCGGTATTCCCCCCCCTACAAAAGCCTGACGGCCAACTTCATAGAGATGCATTTTAGTTGATCCTTCTTTGCACTGGCTTAGGATTATAACGGGTAAATTATTTTTTTTTGCTTTATTTAAGAAGGGTATTAATGAATCAGGTATATTCCCAGGACCGTAGCATTCAAGAACTATACCTTTATAATTCGAAAAAACTATTTTTTCCAAATTTTCATTTGATAAACCTGGCATAACTTTTACAATAATTATGTTGCTATCAAAATTAATATTTGTTAGTGTATTTTTATTTTTTTTGAATATAAACGTGTTACTTATTTCAGGTTCAAGCTTTATTATACCGGCTGGAGGCACCATGAGACTATCAAAAGGTTCAAGCTCTGACTCATTTATTTTTGTAGATCTGTTTCCCAGCAAAATTTTTCGACCAAAGACTATAAAAACACCTTTCTCAATTTTTGTTGAAATTATCACCGCATTAATCAAGTTGTTAAAAGCATCGCTTGGAATATCTTCAAGTGGTTTTTGACTTCCAGTTAATATTATTGGCTTATTAATATTGATAAGTGCATATGATAAGGCCGAAGCCGTATAGGCCATTGTATCAGTGCCATGGGTGATAACAAAGCCATCATATTTATTTTTATTATTAATAATTGTTTGAGCAATTTTTGTCCAAATGGACGGATCCATATTGGTACTATCAATGTTTATTATTTGAATAAATGAAAGTTCGGCAAATTTAGCTGCGTCAGGAATCATCTTTAATAAATCACTGACATTAAAAAATGGTTCTAAAGCACCCAAACTATTACGTCTCATTGTAATTGTTCCTCCACAAAATAAAATACAAATTTTTTTCATATTTTTACCCAAGAATTCCATTTTGTTCCCTGTTCAAATGCATATGCTGCTTGTAACACTTTTTCTTCCTGAAAATAATCTCCCATTAAGTTTAAACCAAGATAAAGATTAGTTTTTGAATCATATCCGCAGGGTACTGAGATACCACAAATCCCAGCAAGTGATGATGGCTCAACTAACATATCTTGCAATTCTCCAAACATAGGATCATTCCCAAGTGATCCAATCGGTAAAGCATAACTCGGAGAAGGAGAAGATATTAATAAATCATATTTTGAAAATAATTCTTTAAAGTTTTTTATATATAAACTGCGAATTTTTTGAGCAAAATTGTAATATTTATCAGAATATCCCTTTGAAAGAGTAAAGGTTCCAAGCATAATTCTGTTTTTAGCTTCGTGACCAAAATTATTTCTATCTTTTCCAAATCTTATGCCGTCGTATCGACCTAAATTTGATGAAACCTCACCGCGCTGTACGACTGTATAAACTCCAATTGCGTGTTCATGGGTCAATATCCTATTTTTTTCGAGGTCGTTGGATATTAAAATTTGATCTACTTTTGCTCCTTGTTTTTCAAAAAAATTTCCTGCTTCAATAACTGCCTTGGCAACAGGAGTTCCTTTTATTTTTGGATTGTCGATATAACATATTCCTATTCTCATTCCTCTTACACCTTTTTTTAAATTTTTTGTATAATCGGGAACCGGTAATGGGGAAGTTGTAGCATCATTTTCATCACGACCGGCAATAATATTTAAAAGAATGGCTGAATCTTCAACGGTTTTTGTTAACGGACCAGGCGAATCAAGGGATGAACCCATGGCAACCACTCCATAACGACTGGTTCGCCCGTAAGTAGGCTTTAAGCCAACTACACCACACCAAGCCGCCGGCTGACGAACAGATCCGGCTGTTTCACTGCCGATGGCAGTAATTGTCAAATCGTCCGCAATTGCAGCTGCGCTTCCACCGGATGAACCTCCGGGTAAATAATTGGGATTTCTTGGGTTTTTTGTCGGACCGAAATCAGAGGTTTCCGTTGAAGAACCGTGAGCCCAAGCATCCATATTTGTTTTACCAATAATAATTCCTCCGGCCGATTTTAATCTTTTTGTTACGGTTGATTCGTAAGGAGGCATAAAGCCATCAAGAATTTTTGCTGAAGCAGTTGTGGGCAATCCGACTGTCAAAAAATTATCCTTAACTGCAATTGGTAACCCACGCAAAGGTTTGTTTTTTTGTTCTTCGGATTTTTTTTCAGCATCTTTATCTAAAGAAAGATAGATATTAAGTTTTTTATTATCATTTTCTATTTTTTCATTAATATCTTTATAAACATCTTTCAAAGAAATTTCTTTTTTATCTAATAAATTAATTGCTTTTTTTAAAGTTAATTCGTTAAGTTTCATATTTTTTTAATCTTCCGCTAAGATCTGGTCAACCACAAAATATCCGTTATGTCTATTTTTTGTGTTACTCAAAGCCTGCTCCTGAGTCAACATTTTTTTATCATCCACCTTGTCTTCGCGCAAAACATTTTCTAACCCCGTTACTTGATGAGTCGGTTCAACTCCCTTTACATTAACTTTAAAAAGGTTATCAATTACCTCCAAAGTTTTATTAAATCCCTTTGCTAGCTCTTCTTCTTCCTGTTTGGAAATTGGAATTCTCGCCAATCTTGACATGTGTTTTACCAAGTCATGAGAAATTTTCGTCATAGGTTTTAATTGTATAAAAAAAAATATTTCTTAGCGATAGTATTTAGTTAGTTTGTTTTGACATATTCTTAATTAATATGTCTGTTATCCCAAATTTATTGAATAAATTCATAATGTCCACATCTTTTAGAAAGGTATCCATGCCGTAAGGAGGATACTGTTTATCTCTTACAATTGTTCGGGAGAAAGCGGCAATCAAGCCTTTAGAAAAAATTCCACTTTGACATTTTTCATTAATTGTTTCCAAAAGAGTTTTTAATTCTTCAGGATCATGATATTTCCTTCGAGGATCTAGGCTACCAGCAATCAAATCCGCAATACTTGTAAACTCTGTCAGAGAATGTCTTAATTTTAAGTCTTTTTCTGTCCATCCGTTGTTTTGACTATTTCCTAAATGGTGTTCGCTTCCAAAATATGCAAATTTGCCTAATCCGACAATTTCCATTATTTCTCTTCCCATTTGGCCATGGAGGTGAAGTAAATGGCGTTCTTTTTTTGTTAATGCTCCTGCTCTGTCTAAAATCTTTACTGGTACTCCGATCTTTCCAATATCATGAAGGAGGGAACCCTTAAAAACTCCTTCTATCAGTGGGATAAATACATCTTGATATTGTTTTGTAGTGAAATTTAATTTCGTTTTTAAATCCGAAAAATAACTTATTGCCAGTTTAGTTGCAATATAAGATACCTCAAAAATATGAGATAAACTATCTGGATGATGCTCATACATTAATCCTAAAAGTGAAGGAATTTTTCTTTCTTTTCCAAACTTTATTCCAATTAATGATTCTTTATAAGGAAAGACCCCCATAAAAAGATAATATTTTGCTAAAAGTGAATTTGCAGTACTTTGTTTATATTCTCGTTGCATTTAAAAGTGAATTATATTAAAAACGAAGATAAATATCAAAATTAGAGCTTATAACCAATCTGTTTTAAGAATTCTTTTCTTGATTTTTCCTCTTTTTCATTTTCGACACCAACCGGAGATTCTCCATCAATTACCCCCATTATCCCCCGTCCCTGTTCTGTTTCAGCCACAATAACTTCAGTTGGATTGGCCGTCGCACAATAAATATTTACAACTTCGCTGATGTTTTTAATTCTGTTTAAGACGTTAATCGGATAAGCGTTTTTTAGAAAAATAAACAGAGAATGACCCGCTCCAACTCTTTTGGCATTATTGACAGCCAGTTTTATCATTTCTTCATCTGTTCCGGCTTTACGAATTAATCTTTCGCCTGAGGCTTCGCAAAAAGCCAATCCAAACTTTATTCCCGGCACCGCCTCGATTAATGTTTCATAACAATCCTCGACTGTTTTAATAAAATGCGACTGGGCTAAAATAAAATTAACTTCCGCCGGTTTTTCAATTTTGATGCTTAATAATTTCATACTAATATATGAGCAAAAATTTGATTTAATTTATTTTTTGGAAATAAATCATTGGGATAAATTTTAATTACTTTAAGATTTTTCTCTCTCCATAGTGCTTCTTTTTCCTTAACTAATTTATCATATGATATTTTACCTTGTAATCCAAAAAATTCAATATAAGTATCGCCTATTTTAAAATCTGCTGTCATTCTATGATAATTATATGGAATTTTAGTTTTATGTTTTATCTTTCTTATAAATAGCCAATCGTCAATTATTTTTTCGGCCATCGAATCACATTTATGTCCGTCTTTAGCCATGTACTTATTGGCAAATTTAACCGGATTAGGTTTAAATCCAGCGGCAATAATCGCCTTATTCCAACTTCCAAAACGGACACGAGCTGCTTTTGTATGTAAATATTCTTTTTTATATGGAATTCTTTCGTTTTCTTTGTAAAAATTTCTTAATTCTTCAATTATTTGTCTATTATAAACTTTTGTCAATGGTTTTGGAGGAATTACACAAGTACATTTTATTGAACAATATTTCTTATTTGAACCAAAAAATTTATTACCACAGGTCGTACAAGTTTTCCATTTTATTTTGTTTTTGTTGTTTATTATTGCTGAACAAGATTTAGAACAAAAATATGTTTTTGAAACAAGGATATCATTCGGCATTCTTTTAAATAGTTTATTACAGCTCGGATTTCCGCATTTTAGTTCTCTTTGTTTTGTTTTTGCATCATACTGACATTGAAGTGAACAATAAAAATTCCACTTAAATTTAACCGCCTCATTATATCGACGAACTTCTTTTTTAAAACTTTTTCCACAACTTTTACAATCAATTCTTTTATAAAACATATTATTTGTTTTATTTCTTGTTATTTGTATTGTCTTAATAATCCAAAGTCAGAGCGAGGAGACTTGAACTCCTGATCTTCAGACCCCCAGCCTGACGCTTTACCATCTAAGCTACGCTCTGTAATATCAATCTAATTTTATCAAAATCTCTTATAATAATGCTATGATCCTTATGTATTCTATGTGTCTTTTTAATATTTAACATTTAATTTTTATGAACCGACTTCCATTCTTTCAAAAAGGCGATTCAAAGGGATTACATTTTATTTCGTCTGATAATAAATTAGTCGAAAATACTTTTTTTGCTTACATCATATTAATCTTCCTGTTTATTATTGTTTTATTTTTGAGGCTCTTTCAGTTAACAATAGTCAAAGGCAGTTATTACCGAACTCTTTCTGAACAAAACCGACTTAGGGAAATTGTCATTGAGGCGCCTCGGGGAGAGATTGTTGACCGTAAGGGATTTGTAATCGCTCAAAGCTTAAACCCCAATGTTAATCAAAAAATCGAACCGGGATTATTAAATAATAACCAAAAGATAATTTCAAAAAGAATATATCATAGTCCGGAATCTATCGCTCCTTTAATAGGTTATCGCCAAATTGCCGATGTTAACGACCTGAAAAATGACACATGTCAAATTAAACTTCAGTTAGGCAGTCGGACCGGAAAAAAAGGTGTGGAAAAATTGTTTGACTGCGAACTCCGGGGACAACAGGGTAAGAAATTGGTTGAAATTGATGCTCAGGGACATTATTTAAAGACCGTTGATATTATACCGCCAATTCCAGGGGATAACATTCAATTGGCCTTGGATTTTGAACTGCAAAAAAAAGCTTATGAATTGGTGAAAAATGTTAAAGCCGCCATAGTTGTCACCAACCCAAAAACCGGGGAAATATTAGCAAGCGTTTCATCACCTTCCTTTAATTCCCAAGACTTTGAAGATAACTCAAATACCGCCATACAAAGTTATCTCACCAATAAAAACAACCCATTATTTAACCGTGTTACTGAAGCTACCTACCCTCCCGGATCAGTCTTTAAATTAGTTGTTGCAACGGCTGGCTTGGAAGAAAAAGCTATTGATGATAAAACAGAAATTGAAGACCGAGGAAGCATTAAAGCAGGAGCGGCTACTTTCGGGAACTGGTACTACTTACAATATGGAAAAGTTGAAGGAATGGTTGACGTTATTAAAGCAATTAGAAGATCTAATGATATTTTCTTTTACATTGCCGGAGAAAGAGCCGGGGTGGAAAAAATAAAAAAGTGGTCGGATATTTTTGGATTGGGAAAACATACGGAAATCGGACTCGATGAGTCTGAAGGGCTTATCCCCTCAACTTTTTGGAAAAAAGAAGTATTAAAAGAAAACTGGTATTTAGGTGATACTTATAACTTATCCATTGGTCAAGGATACGTGGGAACAACCCCCTTACAAATGGCATTGGTCGCTGACGTATTTGCCAACGGCGGATATTTATGTAAACCGGAATTACAAAAAATTAAGAATGAAGAATCAAAAATTAAGAATTGTAAAAAATTGCCGATTTCAAAAAAAACAATTGGCTTAATCCGTGAAGGGATGAAACAAGCTTGTTCTACCGGAGGCACCGGCTGGCCGTTATTTGATTTTGCTGTCGGCAAAACTAAAATTCAAGTCGCCTGCAAAACGGGAACAGCTGAATCTCATGCAAAATCAGGAATACCGCACGCTTGGATTACGGCTTTTGCTCCTTTTGATAATCCTGAGATATCTGTAACTGTCTTAATTGAAGAAGGTGGACAGGGATCCGATGTCGCCGGACCAATTGCTAGAGATATATTGAAGGCTTACTTTGAAAGAAGCCAATAATCAAAATTTCTCAAATACTATCTTTTCTAAAGGAATATTTTTGGCTAATAAGAACTGTTTTAAAGATTCAACAACAAAACGGCCTCCGCAAAGATAGAATTCAACATTGTTAAATTGTTTTGAAAAACATTGATCAACATGGCCAATTTGAAAATATTTTCTGTCCGGCTCAGAAATCATCTCCAAATTTTGTTCTCTAGACAAGCAAATTGTTAAATTATTAAATTGTTTAAGCTCGTTTAACAAATAAACATCTTTGTAATTTTTTAGTCCCCAAAATAATTGAAAATTGGAAACTAAAAATTGGAAATTCGATTTTATCATCGATAAAATCGGCGCTATTCCTGTACCTGTCACCATAAATATTTTTGACCTATCATTTTTTCTTAATTCAAACATTCCTGCCGGTCCCTGAAAGATAACTTCGGTTTTTTCCTTAAGAGAATATAAATAATTTGAGGCAAGTCCTCCGGGAATTAATCCAACGATTAATTCAAAGTTATTTTTATTGTTGTTAGAAGAAGCTATGGAATAAAGTCGGGAAACTGGACCTTTGTCCGAAGGAACTTTGAGAATAACATATTGGCCCGGTTTGAAAATTATTTCTTTTGGTTCTATTAGATCAAAATGGTAGAGGTAAGTATTAGAGTTAAGTTGGGATTTATGGGAAAGGGTAGTTTTGTAAGTTGACAACATATATTAAAGTCTCGCTCTTTGATTAATTTCTGCCTCGACCAATTCTTTCGGACGGCCGTATTTTAATCTGGAAAGCTGAATAATTGCTTTAGCAATTTTTTCATTGGCTCCGGCCTTAAATATTTTAATATCTTTAGTCATGTCGACCGAAAAAGGCGGAACAGGCTCATTATCAACGATTGTTTTCATATAGGCATGAAATCTTTCGATATTAATCAGATCTGTTTCACCAAATACAGGTTGATATTCTCTCTGCATATAAGAAGCATCTGTCACCCCAACCCTAAATGAGATCAGTGTTCCAACGTTTCCAAAAATAGCATTTTTTACTTCATCATCCATCTGCCCAATAAACTGGTTGGCAACCGTTAAGTTAAGATGATATTTACGGGCCTCTGATAAAATCGTGGCAAAATCCGGAGTGGCAAAATTTTGAAACTCATCAACATAGAGAAAGAAGTCACGGCGTTTATCTTCCGGAATCTCCTGCCTACTCATTGCGGCAATCAAAATTTTTGGAATTAACACTAACCCCAAAAAACTTGAATTTTCTTCTCCTAATTTTCCTTTCGATAAATTAATCAATAAAATCTTTCCTTCGTCCATAACCCGGCGAAAATCAAAGGCAGAGTCAGATTGACCAATAATATTTCTCATTGTTTTATTAGTAATGAAGCGGCCAAATTTAGAGACGATATAATCCAATACCTCCGATTTATGGAAATCAGATGTCTGGGCAATTTGATCAGTCCAATAACGTCTGACAATTGGGTCCTGGACTTTTGGTAATAATTCTTGAACATACTTTGGATCGGTTAATACCCGGACAATTTCCACAAATGTTGATCCTTTTTCACTCATCACGGTTAACATAGCATTTCTGACTGCATGCTCAAAACGGGGGCCGATAATCCCTGTTCTCTGCGGATCATAAAGCTTATACATTAAGTTAATAATTGATGTTGTAATGAAATGTTTTTGATCTTCTGTTTTAGCTTCCAATAAATTCAGTCCCATTGGTCGTTCCACATCGGAAGGGTCAAAATAGATCACGTCTTCGGCTCTTTCAGGGGGAATATATTTAATAATGTCATCGATTAGATCTCCGTGGGGATCAATCACGCAAACACCGTGACCGGCTTTAATGTCCTGGATCGCCATATCATGAAGCAAGACCGATTTTCCCACACCGGTTTTTCCAATAATATAAACATGCCTGCGCCGGTCTTCTACTCCAATTGTTACCGGTCGTTTTACTCCCCGGTAATAACCATCACCAATCGATGTTCCTCCTGTTTGAAGGACTTCAATTGGAACCGGGGCCGTTTTCGCCTTTAACCATTGGATATGAGGGGTTTCAACGGTTTTATTGGGGAAATGAAAAAGAGTTGCTAGCTCATCAGTTGATAACACCGATATAGATTTTTTGAAAGGCCAAATTGAAAAATCGACAATTGGAAAAAATTTATAAATAAAATTGATCATGAACCCACCTTTAAATAAATCTTTTGTCCCTGTAAAACTATTCAGATCAGAATTAAATTGGGTAAAAGCATTTTTAATATTTTTCAGATGAGTATCGGCCATATCTTTAGTTGAGGCCGTTACAACAAAACGAATAGTTGCGTCAAAACCTGATTTAGAACATTTATCTTCAATTTTCTCTAATACTTTTGGGTCCGTTTTAAAAGTGGCTTTTTCCGGGTTGGCTTCATTTTTTTTGGTACTGGAAACGTAACTTTTTCCTTCTTTTTTCCATTTTCCGCCGGCTGGACGAATCAAAATTTGGATAATACCGGCTTCATTATCATCAAATTTTGATAAAGATGAAGTAATCGCGGAAAGAGAATCTGTCGGCAAATCCCGGTATAAGCGGATCGGCATATAATGAGATTCTTTTTGAACTAACCCACCAAAGACTACTTTTCCCTGTTCAGAAAAAATGTTTGGTTCATCGACTTTTTTGATGTCGGCCATGGGATAATAGCCATAGATAGTTTTTTCAATTAGATCGATAATGCGATTTGGAGCAGAAACATAAAACCTGATCTCAGCTTTTTTTCCGATGATTTCGAATGAAACAACGTCATGAACTTCCAGAAATGACCAAAATCCTGATTTTTTAAGGGAAGAAAATGAGGAAAACATTTGGTCGGCTGCATCAATCTTTATTTCGTTTTCTTTAGCCAATTTCACTTCAAGAGTAACCATTTCTAGGGAAATTTGCTCTCTCTTTTTTAGACGAAAATAAATGACTATCAAGTAAATAAGGACTAAGGTTAGTCCCGCTGCTAAAATCGCTGCCAGGGTCGCCAAACTTATTGTAATCAACCTGTCAAGTAATATTTGATAATCAATTAGGTCCATTAAAAAAGTATATAATATATGCGACTATGAAACAGTATCAAAATATTAAAAATTCCATCTTCAACGTCATTTTGCCTGCCCTCCGTAGCCTTGGCGTAGGAGGGATTTTTACTTTTTTATTTTTAAATTTAATTTCTAGTCAGTTTATTTCTCCTATCTACTTTCAATTTATTAATAATAATAAAACTTCTGCTGTTAGTTTTTTACAAAAAATAAATAGTTTGCCGGAATATAAA
This sequence comes from uncultured Gammaproteobacteria bacterium, assembly GCA_964564535.1. Classification (GTDB taxonomy): domain Bacteria; phylum Patescibacteriota; class Microgenomatia; order UBA1406; family GWC2-37-13; genus GWC2-37-13. Next base: position 52,826 of record CAZMBH010000001.1, on the reverse strand, counting down.
AGAATTTTAGAAATGAATAGCAATATTTATGGTCCAACGATTAAAGAGCAAATTTTCGCAAAAAATAACGTAAAAAAGGAGATGATAAATAATCTTGAACAAAAATTGATGATTAACCCGAAATCAAGAGATATTCTTTATGGTCTTTATCAGCTTTATTTAGAAGAAGGAGACAAAAATCGGGCAAATGATTATTTAAGACGGGCAAAGGAAGTTGACCCAACTATAAATTAATATGCTTAAACAAGTTCATCTTTTTATTAACGGGGATGTTATTGGAGTTGGCTTTCGGGCTTGGACGAAAATCCAGGCTAAAATTATCGGAGTGACGGGGTGGGTGAAAAATGTTGGGGAAAGGGTTGAAGCCCAAATCCAAGGAGAGGAAGAAAAAGTAAGTCAAATAATCGAAATAATAAAAAAAGGTCCTCCGGTTTCCCACGTTTCCGATGTTGAAATATTCTGGCAGGAGCCGAAAGAAATTTTTGACGCATTTGAAATAAGAAGATAAACTAAATTATCTTTCTTTCTTTAAAACTAATGTAACTATCTTTAGTAATAATCAGATGGTCAATAACGGAAATCATTAACAATCTTCCAGCTTTAGTTAAGTTTCGGGTAACAAGCAGGTCCTCTTCTGATGGTTCTAACTCCCCCGACGGATGATTGTGACAAATAATAATTCCCGCAGCGTGATTTTTAATTGCCGTTTCAAAAGTTTCCCTTGGATGAATTAAGCTTGAATTTAATGTCCCAATTGAAACAACGTCGATGCTTATTATTTTATTTCTATTATCAAGGGAAACAACCATAAAATATTCCTTATGGAAATTAATAATTTTTTCCTTCAATAAGGGGTAAAGGTCTTTTGGGGATTTAATTATTGCGGTATTATTTTTTCTTAAACTTTCCTCTTTTTTAAAACGCTTAGAAATTTCAAAACACGCTTTTAGTTGGCAAGCCTTAGCTAACCCCAGACCTTTAATCTTCTTTAATTCCTCAATCGAAGCTTCTGACAGTTGGTCCAACGATCCAAAAGCGCTAATCAATTTTTGAGAAATATTCACTACCGATTCCCCTTTAACGCCCCGGCCAAAAATCAAAGACAATAATTCCTGAAGTGATAACGATTCAACACCATGCTTGACAAGACGTTCCCGTGGACGCTCGTTGATAGGTAGGTCGCGTAAAGTATAAGTTTTCATTCAAACAGAATATTCAAAGGTATTATTATAGTCAACCGCTTATAACCTACAAAAATAACGTTTGAGATTGTTATAAAAGAATAATATTCAGGATAGTTATTTATAAATTCCCTGTCGATGACCGATCTTAACAATGATAACTAAAAGAATATTTTTTATAATTCTATAAACTATCCTATACGGCCAAACTCTGTAATTATAATAACCAAGGAATTCTCCTCTCATTTTTTTCCCTATGAACGGATTCATTTGAAGAATTGGTAGGATATTTAATATTCTTTTTTGATATTGTAACGGGATATTTTTAAGATCTTTTTTTGCTTTTTCTTCGAATCGTAGTTGCCACATATTTTCTTTTGCCTTTATCGGCTAACATATAACCATGTTCCATCATTACTTCTTCAAGGGTGGGATATTTGAGATAATCCCCCGATTTAATGTCCTTTTCTACTTGCTCCATATCTTTTTTTAGATTAGGAAATTCTGTTAAGACTTCAACTGTTTCTTTCCAAGATTCAAATTCTTCCAAAGACATAATTATGACCTTTGATTTCCCCTTTTCTGTCAAAACATAAGACCTTCCTGGTGTTTGAACTTCTTTTGCAATTTGAAAAAGGTTCTTTCTCGCCTCGGTAATAGAAATAGTTGTTGTTTGATCCATATATGTACATATTAACGTACGTTTAAGGAGATTTCAACAGTAAATTGAGAATCAAAAAATCGCTTGAAAAGAAGAAGAAGAAATAACATAAATTAATTATCATTTTAAAAATATATTATGCTCGGCGATATTAATCCGCTCAAAGATGCTGCGACCGTTATAGACAGTGCTGAAAGAGTTATACCATTAGTTGAAGCTACGGAAAAAACTCGCAGACAAGAAATGGATAAATTAATCGCACAAGTTGAGAGTAGCTTGCCCGATATTGGTCCTTATGCCAATACCGTTGGTGATGGCGAAGGAAAATTTATAATTTTTAGAACGACAATTAATACAAATGAAAGGGAGGGTAAAGAAGGTGAAGAAAAAAGTGCTGTTATCGCTACCCATGATGGTTTTACGCTCTATACTCGAACTGAAAAAACAGATGATTTAAAAGATTTTGAGAAATGGCCTGAATTAGTCGCTAGACAAGAAAATTCTAAATATGGAACAGACGAGCATAGTCAACGTTGTCTTTTTTTTGGAGAGAAGAGAAACAATAAAGTAGTCTTAAGTCCTACTGTTGATAGTCAGTTAATTACAAATGCGATTCAAAGTAGTATTGAACATGCTCAGAAGGGACCAAAACAAACAATTTGAAAGAAACCAAGCCACAGTTAAAGCAGCTGGTGCAGGTCGGGCAGCAATTACTGCAGCTACAATCAAATAATTTTAAATTTTAAAAAAATAATTTACTTCCTTTAATGTTCTTTTAAGAGCTTGTTTCATCTGGTTTCTTCCAAATCCGCTTTTTAAAAATCTCTCTCGAGCTTTTGCATCAATCTCATTAATAAAATATTCATAATGTATAAGTAAAAAGGGTCACTCCTAAATCTTGTGGCCTTAGATAAACCCATTGCATGTTCATGTAGTCTTCTTTTAAGATTAATAGTATAACCTGTATAGAATTTTTTATCTTTTAAACTAAAGATGGTATAAACGTAGAATCTTTTTTTTAACAAAACATCTGACGTTTTGTCCATGAAAAAAATATATATTATTTAAAGTGTCGAGTCAAACTCTATCACCTCGTCTAACTTGAATGAACCGAGTTAGACTCGGTGGACCCGAGGGGAATTGAACCCCTTTCTTGCCCATGCCATGGGCACATACTACCGGTGTACTACGGGCCCTTCGACTTCGCTCAGGGTAAACCCATATATTCTACCACCTAATGTTTAATTTTAGTTATACTAAATTTATGGAGCAACATGCAATTCCAAGACAAATAACCACTTTTGAGTTTAAATTAATCGGTTTTTTAACTATTAAACAGTTCATTTATCTGGTTATTTCCATCCCTATCGGAGTATTGGTTTTTTATACCTTTCCCGTCCCTATTTTAAATTTCTTTTTAGGCTTGATTGTTGCTTTAATCGGCGTCGCTTTTGCTTTTGTCCCTATAAACGACCGGCCAATGGAAGTTTGGGTGAGAAATTTAATAAAACGTTTATCTTCTCCTACCCAATATTTTTTTAAAAAAAATAATCCGGCAATTTATTTTTTAAAGGACTTAGTTTTTACCAATGACCCTCATCGAGTTATGTCTCATATCGATTCCCAACAAAAATTATCAAACTATTTAAATAGTAAAGCCCCCGCAAATAGCCAAAAAAGAAGTCAGGAAATTAGCCGCCTTTTTTCTGATTCATTTTCCTCTTTACTCGGTAGAAAAATTGTAAAGAACGTCAACAAGCCTGCGCCAACAAATAATCCTCCTCCCTTTACAAAAAGTGTTAAAACCCCTACCCTTACAGGATCAATAAAAAATTATAAAAAGATTCCCTTAGCTGGAGTCCTCGTTTATATCAAAAAGGAACTTAACAACGACCCAATTAGGATATTAAAAACAAATTCCCATGGAATTTTTGCTACTTATAACTCAATCATTCCGTCTGAATATTTCTTTGAAGTCAAAGATCCAAAAGGAAATTTCTTTTTTGATACAATGAAAGTTAGGGTAGAAAATGAAAATATTAAACCCATTGAGATTATGTCAAAGGAAATGATGTAAATATGGCAACCACAAAACACACTTCACCAGTTAAGGCTTCTACACAATCCTTTATTGAGATCGAGGAAATAAAGGATGATGTGGTTTTGATGAAAGATTTTTCAGCGGCTTCCGTCATTGAAGTTGGGGCTGTTAATTTTTGGCTGTTATCGACTGAAGAACAGTCTTCAATGATTTATGCTTATTCCGAACTTCTAAATTCACTGTCCTTTCCTGTCCAGATCCTAATTCTTTCCAAAAAAATAGACGTGTCAACCTATTTAGATTACCTCGAAGACAAAATAAATAAACAGAGTGTTGATATTTTAAAAAAAAGAATGGTTGGATATAGAGAATATATTAAAAGTATTATAAAAATAAATACTGTCCTTGAAAAACGGTTTTTCTTTGTCGTCCCATTCTCACCTCTTGAAATGGGAATCAGTGGTGCCAATCCCGGTTCACTAAATAAAGAATATGTGATTACCCGGGCAAAGACTTCTCTTTATCCGAAACGGGACAACTTGCTGAGATTAATAACTAAAATCGGATTGAAGGGAAGTATTTTACAAAGCCAAGAACTAACTGAACTTTATTACAATCTTTATAACCCATCCGCAACCGGCCGGAGGTTGGCGCCAGTTGAGAGTTACAAGGATGTGGTTATGTCGCAGGGTTAGAAAACTTTTTTATGAATATTTTTAATCTGTTTCAAAAACCAACAAATAATCAACCTTCTACCGGCAATCTTAAACCTGTCGGCAGCAGTAATATTGCCGATTTTTTAGCGGCCGGATCTGTTTCAACAAAAGATTTAATCGCTCCTTCTTATGTTGAGGTGGATTTTAATAGTCTTAAGATTGACGACCGCTATTATCGAACCTTATATGTTGTTGGATATCCCCGCTATGTTTCCGCTAATTGGCTTTACTCTTTAATCACTTTTGATCACCCTCTTTATATATCTATGTATATTTATCCGGCCGAGTCAAAAAATATTCTGGATGATTTAAAAAGAAAAATTGCTGAAATGGAAGCAACTATTGAAGGGGATATAAAAGCCGGGAAAGTGGTTGACCCAACCGTCCAAGTTGCCCTTGATGACGCTTTATCTCTGCAGGCCGAATTGGCAAAAGGATCGGAGCGATTCTTTCAATTCGGTCTTTACGTTACTATCCCTGCGGATTCATTGGAAGAACTAAATCGGGTAACCAAAGAAATTGATTCTGTTTTGTCATCGCTTTTAATAATCTCCCGCCAGGCAACTCTTGAAATGGAAGAAGGGTTTAAATCAACTTTGCCGATTTTCTATGATAAGTTAGGTGTTTGGAGGAATATGGATACAACATCTTTGGCGACGACCTTTCCTTTCGCAACAGCCTCACTCACTCAAAATGAGGGAATTCTTTATGGATTAAACCAACACGACGGCTCTTTAATTATTTTTGACCGGTTTACTCTAGAAAATGCCAATTCTGTTATTTTAGGAAAGTCTGGTGGAGGAAAAAGTTTTCTAGTAAAACTTGAGGCTTTAAGATTGTTAATGATGGGAACCGATGTGATTATTATCGATCCGGAAAATGAATATGAAAAGTTAGTTCCGGCTGTTGGCGGTGAGTATGTTGTTTTTTCAGCCGCATCAACTTATAAAATTAATCCATTTGATTTGGAAAAAACTAATGCCGGACCCGATGAATTATCCAACAAAATACTTGACCTTCATTCTTTAATGAGAGTAATTATGGGAGAATTAACTCCATCACAAGATGCACTTTTAGATCGGGCTCTTGTCCTAACCTATCGAGAAAAAGGAATCACTCAGGATCCGGAAACTTTTTCCCTTGAGCCGCCTCTTCTTGAAGATCTTTTTAAGGTTTTTGCCGGAATGGAAACTCCGGAATCAAAGGAGATGGCAGACCGACTGGAAAAATTTGTTTCAGGGAGCGCATCGGGTATTTTTAATCAACACTCAAATTTTGATATAAAAAATCCTTTTACTGTTTTTGGCATCCGTGACCTTGAAGAAAATCTCCGACCAGTAGCCATGTACATCGTCCTTGACTATATTTGGAACCGGGTCCGAAGAGAAAAGAAAAAAAGAGTTTTAATTGTTGATGAGGCTTGGTATTTGATTAAACAAAAAGATTCGGGAGCCTATCTTCATTCATTCGCAAAAAGGGCCCGTAAATATCATTTGGGACTGACAACTATCACTCAGGATGTTGAAGATTTTTTGGCAACCGAGGAAGGAAAAGCTATTATAACGAATTCTTCACTTCAAATAATCTTAAAACAGTCTACTGCGGCGGTTGAACTGATTGCTAAAACCTTCTTCTTAACCGGAGGAGAAAAACATTTCTTGCTCCAAGCGGGAGTTGGAGAAGGTCTTTTCTTTGCCGGCCACAACCACGTCGGCTTCAAGGTTATTGCGTCAGAAGAAGAAAAAGGGTTGATTGAGTAGTCTATCAAGTTATAAAGTTTGTCAAGTTTATCAAGATATTAAATATTCCTTTTAAAATACTGATTAATCAATCTGTCATCTGTTAACAAAATTAAGCCCTCGACTGTTGATTGGGTAATAAGAAGTCTGTCAAACGGATCTTTATGATAATCTTTTAATTTATTAAGTTCTAAAACGTGGTATAATTTTATATCCAAAATTTGAAAGTTATATTTACTAATTATTTTGTCGACTGACATCTTTAATCTGATCTTTTTGAGTTTGGTTTTAATGATTACTTCCCAAACACTTACAACACTAACAAAGATCATATTATCACCATCAGCAATAATATCTTTATGCTCGGGTTTAAGTTTTCTATTATTCTCTGCCCACCAGATCAAAATATGAGTATCTAATAAATATTTCATTTTATTGAAAACATTTTCTCAATTTCCTCATTCTCATCCGTAAAATCATCAGATATCCAAGTTTGGCCTTTAAAAAGACCTGGAGTTCTCTGTTTCTTCTCAGGGATATATCTGATTAGTTTAATAATTGGTTTTCCGGCTTTAGCAATAATCACGTCTTTACCAGCCAAAACACTGGCTATCAGGCTTGATAAATTTGATTTAGCGTCATGAATATTTGCAATTAACATACTATATGTTAGCTAACTTAGCTAACTTTGTCAAGAGGAATTTTTAGGTTTTTTTAGGTATTTATCAGTTAACTAGTTAACTGATATTAAGGTGTATTATCGATTAATCGATTGTACTATTAGAAATACGATTATTATCACCTCCCTCGTTTGTCATTCCCGCGGAGGCGGGAATCTAATCTAAAACTATCTATTGTATTTTCTGATCAAATTTAATATAAATAATACATACAGAATATTTTCCGTAATTTTATTATGTTATGTTCCAAACATTCGTTCCCAACTTTGGGATTGAGAGAGAGAGTAAACTGCTCCGCCGTTTTGTAAAATTTATTTTCTCTTTTCTATTTTTCTTTGTTCTTACTCTTACCTTCCATACTTCCGTCTACGCCACCTCTTACTACGTCGCCGGAGACACAGGAAATGATACGACGGGTAATGGTTCAAGTGGAACCCCCTGGAAAACAATTCAAAAGGCGGCAGATACCATGTTGCCGGAGATACGGTGAATGTAAAAGGTGGAATAACATATTCTGGTAATGGTGGTGCGTCTACATGTACAGGTATGAGTGGCGAAAAAGCTGTGGTTTGTATAAAAACTAATTCTGGAACAGCTGGAAACTATATTACTTACAAGGCTTGGCCGGGAACTGGTAGACCAATTGTTGACGCTACGGACACAAACGATTGTTTTGGTATCCGTAAGTCCTATATTGTTATTGATGGCTTTGAACTAAAAAACGGAATAAATGGTAGTAATCCAAGAGGAATAATGATCGTAGATTACGTTAATAATACAGCTCTGTCCAACATAATCATTAGAAACAATTATATTCATGATAATGATGTAGGGATACAAAATTTTAGTGATCTTGGAGGTTCAAGTATCAGATATTGGTTAATGATAATCTATATATAGACAATATAGAACCAACCAAACCAGGTGATAAAGATTATTATGAAGATGATGATAAATATGTTAAATATGATGGTGATAATATTTCTGTCCATGCCAAAAAAGATAAAGATAAATTAACAAGTGGCAAAGCATATAAATGGAAGGTGAGAGCGGTAGACAGTGCCGGTAACACTACTGACACACAGACAAAGATAGTACGTATCAACACTCATGAAGCTAATTTCTCGGGTACCTGGTTTCCACTCTCACTTCTTTATATTGGAGACAAAAATATTAATTTCTCCTCAATCAATTCGAGTCTAATTTCTGACCTGACAATCAACTCTATCACCCCAACTTTTTATGGTATCGCTCCAGTTGGAACCAAAGTAACCTTGAAAATTGAAAAGGAGAATGATAGTAATACAGGTCGAGACTTAGTATTTAATACAACCTCTTCTGCCAACGAATCCTCAAGGTTTGGGATTAATATATCTGAGAAACTGACAAAACAAGAATACTTTATTAATCTCTCAGCTGTTAACCCTCAAGGAGACTATGTGGAGTTACCGGAGTTTAAGATAAATGTTGGAGAAACCGGAATATTACAAAAGATAGAAGAGATACTTAAACCAAAGAATGTTGTTCCGACCCCAACGAAGAAAAAAGGTGTATCTAGTCTGGATCCCCGTCTCCACGGGGATGACAAGACAGTGAAAAAACACTGCTTCCTGTTTATTTGTTGGTAAAAAACTAATTTATCTCTTGATCTTAAAAAGTCCCATAAATAGGTTTAATGCCAGGAGTATGATCCCAAAAATAGATGTTAAAGGCAAAACCACTAAGGATAGATTAATCGCTCGTTTTTAATTGCCTATTGACATCTTTTGTAGTCTTTGGTATAAAGTAAGTATGTTAAATCAAATAACCGTTCCTCAAACATTTACACCTGAACAGATTGCCTCGATTTTGCAGTTAACAAAAAATACCGTTTACGATCTTATTGGACGTGGTGAAATCGTCGCTAAGAAAATCGGGAAAGTTTATCGGATTCCTGTCACTTCTGTATATTTTGCCTTAACGGGTATAGACTATGATCTATACTTGGCTGAAAAAGAAGATTTTAAAAAGCTTGGTCAAGTAGAAAAAACCATTAAAGAAATAAGAAAAAGTTTATAGCCTATGGTTAATGTTTTTCTTGATTCGGATATTGTCATTTCTTCATTGATTTCCAATACTGGAGCCTCTTATCAACTTATTAATAACAAAAATATTGTTTGTTTTATATCAAATGTTTCTTTTAAAGAGCTTTCACTTGTAGTCAAAAAGTTAAATTTGGATGATACAAAATTTAATAAGATTGTAAAAGGAAATCTTAAAACTTGTAATCTTTCCTTAGGTTTAAAACAAATAAAAGCAAACTATAAAAAATATGTAAAAGATATAAATGACGCTCATATAATTTCTGGAGCTGTTGAGTCAAAGGTTAATTTTTTAATTACTTATAATATTAAAGATTTTGAAATTAATAAAATTAAAGAAAAATATAATATTAAGGTTATGACGCCCGGAACTTTTCTACAATTTTTACGCAGTAAATAATTAATTTATTGGTAGTATTTTATCTATACATCACCGGTTTTTCTGTTTGAGGAAGAACTAGACTCATCCGGCGTTCTTTTTTCGACACCCTTTCAATGAACGCTTTTATTTTCTGACCAATCTTTAAATTTTCGTCTCCTTTGAGTTTGGAGATATGAATTAAACCTTCAATCCCTGATTCTAATTTAACAAAATATCCGTATTTTTCCTTTCTGGTTACCTCTCCCTCAACCTCTTTATCTTTTGGATATTTTTCTTCAATGATATCCCATGGATCTTTTTGAAGCCTTTTAAGGGAAAGGTTAAGTTTAAAATCGGTCATGTTTTTTTCTACGACATAGACGTCAATTGTGTCCCCAACCGTCACAAATGAAGCGGCATTGGAAACTTTTTCCCATGAAATTTCAGAAATATGGATTAACCCTTCTACTCCTTCCACTTCACAGAAAACTCCAAATTCCGATGCTCCCAATACTTTGGCTTTATATACTTTTCCTTCTTTTATCGCTTCAAACTTCTTAACTAAATCTTTGTGGGAAATTTTCAAAACTGAAGCTTTTTGAGAGACAACTAATCGATTTTTTTCTTTATCAACTTCAAGGATCTTTACCTTTACCTTCTGACCACGCATTTTTTCCGGTTGAGAAATAAACGGCTCTGTCAGTTGAATTTTTGGAATTACCCCTCTTATTCCCATAAAATTGATGAAGACTCCGCCTTTGCCGTATTCTCCGCACATAACATCAATTTCTTCTTCATTATCTCTTTTCTTAATAAGAATATCCCATTTTCCCTTATCAAAAAACTTTCTTAAAGAAACGACCGGAAAGCCATTTTTTGATTCTTCACTAATTATTCTGACTAAAATCTTATCTCCGACAGTAAGATAAGGTATATAAGTAGAGATCTCTTTTATTTCAAGTTCACCCAGAATTGCCTGTGCTTTTCCACCAACATCAAAAACGATTCCTTTTTTGGAAATGGAAACTATTTTTGCTTCAATCTCTTTTCCTTTCTTAAGCAGGCTTGGTTTAGTTTTTTTAAGAAGCGCCTCCATTATTCCCATACCGGGTTTTTTAATTTTTGTTGTTTTTTCTTCCTTCATTATTTAAATTTCTCCTTTTTCACGACTCCGAGACTAATAATATACCAAATGGAAAACCCATTATCAAGAGAATCCTTGATTTTATAAAAACTTTATGTTATATTATAGGGTGTTATGGAAAATATCTTGTTACCTTCCCTGGTTACTAGGTTTGTAAAATACCTGGAATCACAGGGAAAATCGTCTTTTACGATCGTAGCCTATAAGAAGGATCTCGAACAATTTGTCGGTTATTTGTCTTCACAAGAGATCACCGATGTTCGTGAAATAAAAAAAGAACATATTGACGGCTTCATTGGAAAACTAATTAATGATAACTATACAAAAAAATCAGCTTCGAGAAAATTGAATTCTATAAGAACTTTTTTCCGATATATCAAAAACGATGGAATTATTGATCAAAATCCTTCGCTTGATGTTTCTCATCCTAAATATATCCAATCAGCCCCCCGCATATTCTCAAAGTTAGAATACCGGGCTCTAAGAGATTTCGCCAAAGAAGAACCACGAACCTATGCGCTTGTTGAAATCCTTTTACAAACAGGTATCAAAATCGGAGAATTGGCCGGACTTAAAAACGAGGATATTAAAGAATCAACTATTCATATCTGTCAATATGGAAAAACGCCAACCCGTGAGATTCCTTTAAACAAGGCTGTTAAGAAATCCATTGAAGAATATATAAAGGATCGCCCTAATCAAAAAAATGATGGTCATCTTTTTATTACTCGAACCGGCCACCCTCTATTAATTAGAAATATTCGTCAAATTATTTCCCGTTGTTTCCGCGAGGTTGGGATTGAGAAAGCAACTGTTAATGATTTTAGAAACACTTTTATTGCTCATCAATTGAAAAATGGTGCCTCGGTCGAATACATCGCTAAGCTTGTCGGGCATCGAAGACTTTCCTCAACAGAACGTTTCTTAAACGTTGTTAAGGAAGAAATCCAGAAGAAAGAAGGATTGGGCGAACTTTAATCTTCATATTGGTCAAATTAGACCGATTAGACTTATTAGACATATTTAGACCTATTGACAACTACTGTGGACTTGTTTATTATTTGTGGATAAGTTATCCACATTGTTAAATTATGTCTTTATTATCCTCTTATTGGGAAGGGTTTGTAGAAAAGGTCAGAGAAAAAGAAGGAAAAAACTCTGTTATGCCTTCTTTATTAAAACAGGCAAAAATAATTGAATCGACAGATGAACAAATAACCCTTACTGTTGTCAGCCAGGGGGCTTATGATTTTTTGGAAAAAAGAATTAATAAAATTGAGTCTGATTTTTTTGACCATTCACAAAAAAAGGCTCAAATTACATTTATTATTAAAGCCCCATCTAAAATTAAGGTCACTCCGCCACTTCTCTCTTTTGAACCAAGTATTGAAGATATTTTTGTTAGATCAGGATTAAATAAAAAATATAATTTTGATAATTTTGCCGTTTCTACTTCTAACCAGGTTGCTTATGCAGCTGCCCAGGCAGTGGTTAATAACCCCGGAAGCGCTTATAACCCTTTATTCTTATACGGAGGGGTTGGGGTTGGGAAAACGCACATCTCTCAATCCGTAGCCAAAAAGATCCTTGAGACGGACCCAACCAAAAAGGTTTATTTTTGCCCTGGAGATAATTTTACCAACGAGTTAATCGAATCAATCCGGGAAAAAGCTACCGGTCGTTTCAGAAAAAAATACAGGTATTTAAATCTGCTTATTGTTGACGACATTCAGTTTATAGCTGGTAAAAACGCAGTCCAGGAAGAGTTTTTTCATACCTTCAATGCAATCGCCTCTGCAGGAGGTCAGATAATCTTGACGTCGGACAGACCTCCTAGCGCAATTAAAAACCTGGAAGACCGCCTACACTCCAGATTTTTAGGGGGTTTGACCGTTGATATTCAGCCTCCTGACTTTGAATTAAGATCGGCTATCTTACTCATTAAAGCTAAGGAGAAAAATATTGAGGTAGATATTGAGGCGGTAAAGATCATTGCTGAAAGAATTATTGATTGCAGGGGTCTTGAGGGAGCTCTTCTTTCTATTTATGCTAAAGTTTTAGGAATAAAAGAAAAAATAGACTTAGAGGCGGTTGAAATGTTTTTTTCCCAAAACGGAGAAAAGGAAAGAAAAAGAGTTAATCCGTCTGAGGTAATAAAAACCGTTTGCTCTTTTTACAACATCAAACAATCCCATCTTAAAAGTCCTTCTAGGGCCGCATCGATTGCTTTTTATAGGCAAATAACAATGTATCTTCTTCAAAAAGAGTTGGGTTTAACCTTATCTGAAACGGCCGGCATACTAAACCGAAAGGATCATACAACAGCCCTACATGCCAAACAAAAAATCAGTAATCTTCTTCTTCATGATCTAAATTTAAAAAAAGAGGTTGATACCATCACCCAATCTTTGTTTCAATCAACATAGTTTCCACTGCCTTTACACATGTTTTTTTTCAGGTTCTTTTTGTCTTGAAAATCTAATCTTATTTTTATACACTTATACACACACTCTATTACTACTATAAATAGATTAAAAACAATTTAAACCAATGAAAATACTTTTATCAAAAAACGATTTTTTGGAAAAATTAGAATTATCTTCTCACTTTACATCCTCAAAACTATCATCGTCAACATCGCTCCAAGGAGTTTGTATTGTTGGAGAAGAAAAAAAAATTCATTTTTATTCGACCGATTTAAATTATTTTTTCCACACAACCTTAAAGAACGAGGGCGATAATAAATTTAAAATAATCATTGAACCAAAAAAAATTATTGAATTTTTATCGCTTCTTCCAGAATCAAAAATTGAGGTAGAAATAAAAGAAAAAGCGATTGTAATAGTCCAAGGGAAAATAAAAGGGCAGTTCCCCCTTTTTTCTGACAAAGACTTTCCTTTTCCTCCAAAAAATGAAGATGAAAGGCAAAAAATAAAAACCTCATTTTTTAAAGAGAATCTTCCACTTTTGTTTTTTTCAGTTTCTAATGACGAAACCAGACCAGTTTTAACAGGGATTAATTTTGTGACAGATGAGGAAAATCTTCAATTGGTGGCTACGGACGGATTTAGGCTCTCCCTTTTAACATTAAAAAAAGGCCTTCCATTCTCTTCAATGATTATTCCCTCAGGGTTTTTAATAAATGCACAGAGGATTATTGGTAAGGAAACAGAGATAGAATTTTCTTATCTGAAGGAAGAAAAACTTTTAGCTTTTTTTATTGGAGAAAACGATATCTATGCCCGGATGATCGAGGGTGAGTATCCCCCATTTGAAAAGGTTATTCCCATCGAGAAAAAAACAACCGTCACAATAGACGCAGAAGAATTTTTAAGAAGCGTTAAGCTGGTCTCAGTTTTTTCTAAAGAATTTTCAAATATTATAATAATGGAAGTTGAAAAAGACTCTGTAAAATTTATCCCAAAAGTTGGCCAAGGAGAAGAAGATGTTGTCTACCAGGAAGCCCTGATCGAAGGAGAGACTCAAAAGATCGCATTTAACTATAAATATTTGATCGATTTTTTAAAATCAGCCCCAAAGAAAAAAATTATAATTGAATTATTAAGGTCAGATGCACCTGTCGTTTTTAAGATAGAAGGGGTTAATAATTTTTTTCATATAATAATGCCGGTGAGGATACAGGGGTAATATGGAAAATTTTATACTAGACACAAACTTGTTCTTTAATATCGGAGCAGGTCTTGGGATGGGAAAAAATACGGAAGAGATTGTTAAAAAACTTACCGAAACAATAAAGAAACTTAAAAAAAACTCTAAAGCTGCTTTCTATATGCCCCCGCGGATTGTAGATGAATTTTTAAGTTTTTTTGAAGACAAAAATCAAGAATTTATCAAAAGCTTTTTATCGGTTATTAATGTTAAGTCACCAAACCCTGCAGTTATAAATTTTTCCAGTCAGGTCTTCTATAATTTAATTGAAGATATCCGCAACCGCAGTTATCGTGGGCTTAATATTGCCGAGGAAGAAATAACTAAAGCCGGTGAAATGTCCGATGGTAAAAAATTTGAATCGAAGAAAGAATTTCAAATAATGATTGGAAAATTTATAAAAAACTTTCGCGACCGTTATCGAAACGCAACAAGAACAGGCTTTTTAGATAGTGTGGCTGACTTAGACCTTATTGTTCTGTCAAAAGAGGTTGATGGGTTTTTAGTAACCAGCGACGAAGGGGTTTTGTCTTGGGGAAGAACTTTTGGGATTAAAGAGATGCCTGCCTCAGTCTTTCAGAAACGGCTTGAAGATCTGTCTTCGTAGTAGCTTCCTCTTCGGGAATAATGGCGGAAATCCAATCTAACATTTTATCGGTAATCGTTTTCTGGGGAGTTTCCTGATAGAGAAGGTGGGAAGATAAAATTGTGATAAGTTTTTTTTTCATTTCGTCGGTTGGAACGACCAGATAAAGGTGGTAAAAATATGGGGACTGGGATACAACGGTTAAGGTATAAAAACCGAATCTTTTTCCGAAATAAAAATGAGAGAGCATTTCCCAACGTAAAGTAACCCCTGCTGCATCAATTCCAAAAGTGGTGATCTTATTCTCGACCTCCGGCGGGGGGGTAATCGTCAAAACATAAAAAATAAAAACTAACGCCCAAATAGGAATAATCAGTATTTTATCTCCGAAAAAAAACACAATTAATGACAATAACAAGGCAACCGTTAGATAAAACTTAAGAATAAGGGAAGACTGTTTTTTATAGGGGCGTAATGGAGCTCTCCATGAAAATTTTATTTGGGGATTTTCGTTCATACGTATAGAATACTAATAAAGTTGAACTCTGTCAATTATATGATATAATAAATACTATATGGATAGTTTTAACAAGGTAATTTCATTTGTTTTGGGCTTGGTTGTCGTCTTGGTTTTTTTTGCCGTAGTCACAGGTAAAATTAATTTAAAAAGTAAAACCAGCTCAACCGCAAATACAAACACTGTTATTTCTCCTACTCCAGTTAAAAAAAATACCGGTGGTTTTTTCAGTTTCTTAAAGAAAGTTAGTCCTACCCCTACCCCAACTCAAAAACCACTATCGTCAATAACGATCAGTAATGCTGAAAACAATACGTATAAAAATACTTCCCCAAAATCAATTCCGTCAGCAGGCTTACCAACAATATTTATTCCGATTCTTTTTTCAGGCTTAGCAGGTGGTAGTTTTTTGAGGAAAGTTGGAAAGAAGTAATATTATTCTCCAAATCCCGGTATCTTCAGTATTCCCGAGGCGATAAATTTAACAATAAACACTGAGGCTAGGGTAAAAATTAAACCGGCGATAGCTCCATAAACCACCCTCTTCCCATAATTTAGTTTTTCTGGATTAGCTTGAGAAGTAGCCACAACAAAAGATCCGTAGATCAAGTAAAGGAAAGCAATTCCGCCGGCTCCAGAAAAGATAATGTTTAGGATTGATTGAACAACGCTTCCGGCTGCCCCTTCCTCACCAAATCCTCCTCCGCTTCCAAGGCAACCTAAGAATGTATACTGCCGTCCGGGAGCAGAAGCTGGGGGAAGATTAGTTTCCGGATCAATAATTAAACTTTCCATTGCGGTTGGGTCAGGCGATATGTTTGGATAAAGACATTTTTGACAAGATGCCCAACTCTGCGGGGCGGTGTTAGGTGGACAAAATCCGCAAAGATCACAAGCGGCGTAGCGGGGTCCGGTTGGTTCATGGATAACACTTGTTGGTGTGGGTTGACTCTCAGTTGGAGAGGGAATTGGAGTAGGAGTTTCAGTAGGTAGTCTTAAGGCATAAACTGGCAACTGACCTGTTTTGAATAAGAAAATAAAGACAATAATTATTGTAAACAAAAACCTTTTCATAAAAAAAGTATAGCAAAAATTATCCACGACCATATTGCTATAATGATTTAATGAAGAAGTTTTTGTTCGGAGTATTTTTGTTGGTAATGTTCTTATCATTTATTATAGTTGTTAAGGCTGACGAACTGGATGATATTAACAATGCGATTAACTCATTAAAAAAAGATTTAAACAGCAAAGAGGCTAACTATCAAGATCTAAACGTAAGATTAAATGAAATAAAGAACAAATTAAACTTGTTGGAGGAAGAGATCAACAAAAAAGAAATTGAGGTGAGGAAAGGCGAACAGGCGTTGTCATATCAAAAAGAACTCCTCAATGAAAGAGCAAAATCTTACTATAAAAACGTTAATAAAAACTCAACTCTTTTTCTAAGTGTTCTAGTGGCCGATGATTTATCAACTTCTTTAAGGAAAATTTTTTATCAAAAAACTATCGTTGATGAGGATAAAAAAATGATCATTAAGATCGTTCTTTATGTTAAAAATCTTGAAGACACAAAAAAACAATTAGAGATAGAAAAATCAGGATTAGCAAGATCAAAAATAGAAGTAGATAAACAATCTCTGATTATTGCTGGACAAATTAACCAGACAAAAACACAGATTGCTGATTTAACTGCAAAACAACAACAGTTAGTTGCAGCGAAGCAATCAGCATTAGCGAGCGCTGCTGGTAGGTCAGCAGATACACAAACATCAGGAGGAGCTTGCGGAGCAACACAAATTTCCTATCCATCAACAATACGAGTTAAATTTTCCGATGGTCATATTGAATCGATGCCTTTTGAGGATCAATATTTGAAAGGACTTGGAGAAATGCCTCGTGCATGGTCAAGTGTTAATAACTATCAAGAAGCATTTAAATCACAAGTAGTCGCCGCAAGATCATATGCCCTATTTAAAATGGTTAGAAGTTCATGTAGGGATTTTGATGTTTTTTCAACAACAGCTGACCAAGTTTATTCTGGTAATACAGGCGATGAGAATTGGAATAATACAGTCAATGATACTAAGGGTCAGTTTTTACAAAATGGAGGAAGTGTCATAATAGCCTATTATTCTGGTAATTCTGGAGGATATACACTTTCGCCTAACGAAGCATGGAATGGCGGTGGTGGTTATCCATCTGGCGTTAATGATATGGGCGGAGACGGAAAAGCAAATGGAGATTTCAATGCTCGATGTATCGGCACGCTTCGTTGGGAATATCATTACAATATTGGTAGGGACGGAAAAATTCAATATAACGACACTTGTGGTGGAGATATGAGCAATAATAATTCTCCCATGAGCAACGAAGAAGTTGAGGATATTGTTGACGCAACAACATGGACAATAAGAAATGGAAGTGTCCCAGACAAATCCCATGATCAAATAAAAAGTGAG
Organism: uncultured Gammaproteobacteria bacterium; assembly: GCA_964564535.1. Taxonomy (GTDB): domain Bacteria; phylum Patescibacteriota; class Microgenomatia; order UBA1406; family GWC2-37-13; genus GWC2-37-13. The sequence goes on along the minus strand of CAZMBH010000001.1, from coordinate 34,988 downwards.
ATTGGGGGTGACGCTATTGGCTCAATACAATCAATATCTGCGTCTATTGCAGATAATAAATATACAAATAATGTTCATGTTGTTGGTTCAAATAAAACAATTGACTTTTCTGGAAAAGATGCACAAACATTCAGATTAGTTTTTAATATTCGTTCTCCAGGTAACTTCTTAATTTTATCAACGGCTTACGGAGCACAATATGTTAAGTTTGATATTTTAAGTTCATCAGATGCTCATGGAACGCAGGGGCAGGGTTGGTATTTTTATACATACGGATATGGACATAGAATAGGATTAGATCAAGAAGGTGCTTTAGGTATGGCTTCGCAAGGAAAAAATTATACAGAAATTCTTTCTCATTATTATCAAGGGTCATCATTAACGTCAAAAGATTATTCTGGACAAGTTCAGTAACAGGTATGTTGTCATCCCCGTGAAGACGGGGATCCAGTCGACAATTACATTATAAAAACAAATAAGGTGATTTTAGTCTGGATTCCCGCCTGCGCGGGAATGACATCTTGTTATGCTCGTGCTTTATTTAATATTGAAAAAAGGTAACCATTTCAAGTATGATGAAGATTGGAGAATATATGAATATATACATGAAGAAATTATTGGTAACATTCATTTTTTTATTAAGCTTGGTATTTATTCCCTCTTCTGTGTTGGCAACAACTTTTGATCTGATTGCTCCTACTGGTCAATTAACCAGCGGTCAAGAGGTAAAATTTACAATTAATATTGACACGGAAGGAAAATCGTTATCCTCAACTTCAATAGGAATGACCTATGATACAGTGTATCTCCAATATATCTCCACTTCCCCGGGAAATACTTTTACAACAGTGTCTTCTACCACTCAAGATGGTGGAAAACTGATTATTAATGGCTCATCAACCACTCCCTACTCCGGATCAGGAGCATATGCCTATATAACATTTAAATTAATAGCCACCCAGGCAGGCTCAACTCAGCTATGTGCTCTATATAATCCAGTTGAAACAACCCCAACTCCCGGACCAACTTCGGCACCAGGTTCACCAACAACTCCTCCAGCTGCCCCGACGGCATTGCCAAATACAGGGGGAACGGAACCAACGGCAAAGGGTGTTGTTTTAGCTGCTTTCTTTTTTATTTTGGCTACTGGTGGATTCTTAATCTTTAAAAAAATATGAACAAAATCAGTTGGGGAAAATATTTTTTAATTGTCCTCGTAAGCTTTTTATTTTTAGTAAGTTTTAATTATGTTTTTGCTCAGACAGAAGAAGTTCCTTTGCCATGTCCGGATGTGAATGGGCAAAGGGGTGTTTGTTTTGCCGAACTTGATGCTGTTTACCAAGCTCAGGGCAAGGGAGAAGAATGTATCGTTGATTATGCGAAATTCAAGACGGAACCGGGGAAATATCACTATTGGATTGAAGACGTGGAAGTAACCGCGCAGGGTAAATCTAACGATCGTGCTCGGCAGTTTATTTATTGGGTGACCACTCATTCCGCTATTGATAATCATCCTGTATTGACAAGGGTTTGGTCAACCGCCCGGAACATGAGTTATTTTTTAGTGATATTAACAGCCGCCCTTCTAGGCTTAGGGATAATCATTGGACAAAAAACTAATTTTGAAACGGGAATTAAACTTTGGCCAGGAATCACAAAAATCCTAATGTCAATCTTTTATATAGCTTTTTCAGCAACAATTGTCATAACGGTTGTTCAACTGTCTGAAGTAATGATGAAATTCTTTATAGAAAATTTGGGAGGAAAAGATCTCTTTAATATTTATTTTTCGTCAGTCAGCCAGGAAAAAAACTATGTGGACTTTATTGGATGTCGTGATCTAAATGTCAGAGTTCAGGAAGCGGCTAAGTCGGAAATGCTGCTTTTGAAGCTAACCAATTGGAGCTATTATTTCATGGGAGGCATGCTTTTATTGAGAAAAATAATTTTATGGTTTTTACTTTTTGTATCACCGTTTTTAGCAATTCTTTTATCTTTTGCTGCTATAAAAAATGTTGGAATGATTTGGATTGGCGTATTTTTTCAGTGGGTTTTTTATGGGCCGTTACTGGCATTATTTCTTGGAGGATTAGCAAGTATCTGGAAATTTGGGATACCGTTTGTTTTTGATTTTTCCAGAACCAATACATTAGCCGGATATATTTATCCCACCGCAATTAATATTCTCTACGGAGGGCCAGCGCAAAAATTATCAGCAATTAATAATGGAAATTATATTGATACCTATGTTGAATATATTATTACATTAATAATGTTATGGGCAGTAACAATATTTCCTTGGTGGCTGTTGCGGACTTTTAGAGACTACTGTTGTGACGGAATAAACGCTATTAAAAACATGATGTTGTCGAATCTGAATCCCGGCCATCCAAATGGGCCTTCTCCCCAACCTACTCCGGTTCCCGCCAATCTTAGCTCAAATGTCGGGGTTGAAATGAAAATACCCAGGGAAATAGGGGCAACGATTAAAACAAGGATAGAAACAATTGAGGAAATTAAAAAAGCCAAAACGGAAGAAATTACCCAATCGCTTAACATAAAGGCCTCTAAAATTACCGATGTTGCTCATTTTGAGACCAACAAAACAGTGAATGAAACCGTAAACAAAAATATTAATTATTTGAAAAATCCAATTCAAGCATCAACACCAGCAGAAAGACAAAAATATATGAATATAAGGAGCGAACTTTCCAATAGAGCTTCAAAATCTGACCCGATTGCTCATCGGTTTATACAATCATTTGTCGTTTCGAGAATTAATATTGCCGAAAAAGAGAATATTATAAAGACTTTACCGACATTACCAAAGGTTGAGGTAACGGACAAAACGGTTCCGGAGGTCAAGAAAAATATTGAAGAAAAGATTACGGTTTCCCCGGCAGTAACCCTTGATGAATACGAACAGGTAAAAAAAATGTGGACTAATGCCTATGAAAAAGGGGAAATCCCAAAGACGGAAAATATCCGCTCCCGTGGTGAATGGGTGGAAGGTGATATTGTTTTGATTACAAACACGCTAAATAAATTGCTGTCAGATGATAAAGAGTTAAAAGCTCAGGCACTTGATGAAATTGGTTTTATTTTACCGATATTTTTAGTTAATAATCTTTCTGGAGACCAATTAGTGACCTATCTTAAAGCAAAAATTGAGGCAGCCAGAACCGTTAAAGATTTGTTAGATCGGGAAAAAGAAGTAACCGAAAGACTTAAGGCTAAGGTTGAAGAAGTCGAAGTACTAAAACCCAAGAAAAAAGAAGCGGAAAAAACAATGGAACTTAAAGAAGAGCTTAAAATGAATGAATAAGTATTTTCTTGCTGAATTTAGTTAAGATTTCAACTTCTTTATTTTCCTTTATCAAAATCGTGTCTTCTATCCTCATCCCCCATTTATTTTCAAGATAAACTCCCGGTTCAACCGTTACAATTTGATTAGGAAGTAATACGTCAGTTGAAGTAAAAGAGATCTTTGGATATTCGTGGATTTGCAGGCCGACTCCATGGCCGGTTGAGTGTTGGTAAATAGGAAGTTCTTTGTCAGAAATAAGCTTGCGGCAGTATTGGTCAACAGAAACAGGGTTATTATCAACCTCTAACTGTTTAATAGTTTTTTCCTGGGCGTCGAGAAGACTGTTATAGGTATTTGCCATTTCACTGGTTGGCGTTCCTGTAAAAATCATTCTGGTCGTATCAGAATGGTAATCCCGGAATTTGGCTCCGTAATCAATTAAGATAATAGAATTTTTCTTAACTTTTTCATTATTTCCATTCCTTGTATCATAATGGGGAACGGCAGAATTTTTGTCTATTGCAACAATTGGGTAGAAAGATAGGTCGTGATTTTTTTCTTTTAACCAGAGTTCAATTTTAAAAGCGATTTCTTTTTCTGATGTTCCAATTTTGATCGTCTTAATAATTTCTTCAAGACAGTTGTCTGCGATTTTGCAGGCCCTTCTTAAGTTGGAAATCTCTCCCTCATCTTTTATTTCCCGGATTTTAATAATAGTTTTTTCAAGGGAAACGAGTTCGACATTAGTTGAAAATTCTTTTATTTTATTTAATTCACCTACTTTCAGATCATCGCCCTCAAATCCTATTTTTTGAATTTTTTCGTCTTCAACAATTTCAGCAAGGTGTTTTATTAATCCATTGTCTGGAGTTATTAGTTTATATTTTATACTGTCATTCCCGCGAAGGCGGGAATCCAGAGACAAATATCTTGAATCTGTAAATAAATAAACATTTTTAGCTGTTACTAAGCTCCATCCTTCCCTTTCATTATCAGTCAATGTTTTAAACCCAGTGAGATAAAGGATGTTGTAAAAATTTGAAATTAAAAACCCATCAAGATTTTTTTCTTGTAATATTTGCCTTAACTTCTCTACCCTTTGTTGTAGCATAGAAGGTAATTATATATAATTTATTATTAATGAATAAAACTAAAGGATTTTTATCACTTTTATCTGCAGGATTTCTTTTTGGAATGTTTGGAATTTTTGTGAGACTTCTCAATAGTGAATTAACCAACTATCAACAAATATTTTTTAGAAGTGTCGTAGGATTTATTTTTGCTTTTATGATAATTATCATCTTTAAAAGAAAAGTATCTTTTAAGAGTATCTCTACAATAAATTTGCTATTGTTTTCAATTTCATTACCATTGACAATTATTTTTTATACCCTATCGATTTTGAAAACAAAAATTATATTAGCCGTTGCATCCCTCTTTCTTGGATCAATATTATTTTCATTGATATCTGGGATTTTATTTTTCAAAGAAAAATTAACTGTTAAAAAAAGCTTAGCAATTATTAGCTCAATATTAGCTTTGTATTATTTTACAACCCCTTTTTCGTTAATAAACATTAATGTTGGGTTGGTTTTTGGAATCTTGAGCGGTTTTGCGGACGCATTAAGCAATACATTTAAAAAACATTTAGGCGGTAAAGTTGACAAATTTTTTTTAGTGTCCATCCAGATGATGGGGACAATAATTGTTTCCTCAATTTTAATGTTTTATACAAAAACATTTTCAGTACCTCATATTTCCCCCCTCATTTTTTCTGTAGGTCTTTTATTTGGATTTTTATTAATGGTTAATAACTATTTAATGCTTATTGGTTTTAATAATTTCGATTTAAATTTAGGGACAATCATTTTATCCTCAGAATTATTATTTGCTTCAATTTTTGGATATTTATTTTCTAAGGAAATTCCGACTTTAAATGAATTGATTGGAGGAGGGCTGATAACTTTTGCCATAGTTATTGCTCATCTGAATTTTAAAAAAAATAAATTATGAAAATAGTAAGTGTTGATAAGGTTATAATTTATCCTGAACATCTTCAAAAATTAAAAAAATTTGGAGAAGTCGTTATTTATAATGATGTTCCAGACGAAAAAGAGGGTATTGAAAGGATTAAAGATGCTGAAATTGTCATCGACAACTGGTATAAGATGCCAGGCAATGTTATTGCCTCTGCTTCAAAATTAAAAATGATATGTGTTGCTGCAACAGGATATGAATGGATTGATTTAAATGAAGCCAGAAAAAGAAATATTCTTATATCTAATTCACCAGGTTATAGCTCAGAGGCCGTGGCAGAACATACTTTCGGTTTGTTGCTTCATTCCATCAGAATGGCATCTGAGGCAGAAAGAGAAATGGTAAATGGTAAGTGGGATCCAATGAAATTTAAAGGGAAGGAATTAAAAAGAAAAACTTTAGGGATAATTGGTTTTGGATCTATTGGTAAAAGAATAGCTGAAATAGCAGAAAAAGGTTTTAATATGAAAATTCTATATATAAATACTCAATCTTCAACAAAAGATTTTGAAAAATTACTAAAAAAAAGTGATTTTATTTCAATCAATGCACCATTAACAGAAAAAACCAAAGGAATGATTGGTCAAAAAGAGTTTGATCTAATGAAAAAGGGTGTGGCAATTGTTAATACCGGAAGAGGTGCGATAATAGACGAAGAGTTCCTTATAAAAAATTTAAAATCGGGCAAAGTTTTTTCAGCCGGACTTGATGTTTTTTTAAATCAGCCAATTAATAAAGACAGTCTTTTTTTTAAACTTTCGAATGTTACATTAACACCTCATATAGGATTTAATACGGAAGAATCGGAATATAGGCTGTCGGAAATAGTCGTAAACAATATTAAAAATATTATAGAAGGACACCCAATTAATATTATTCCATAATTCTGATGAACTTCTCAAATAAACAAAAAGGTATCATGGCTTTAATCGGTTTGGCTTTTACGTATGCTTCTTTTGGTTTTTTTACCAGATATTTATCTGTCAGTTTTGGGTTTTTCCAACAGCTATACCTTCGTATTTTTGCCGGTTTAATCATAGGGTTTTTGATATTTGGAAAAAACTTTGATTTTTCAAAACTCAAAAAAATTAGCACAAAAGAATGGCTTTTACTAATATTCAGGGCGGCTGCCTATTATTTGCTGGGAGCCGCTTTGTTTAATAAGGCAGTTTTAATGACCAAAATAAGCACAGTTGCTTTCATCGGCTCCCTCCCTATGACTGCAGTACTTGGTTTTTTGATATTAAAAGAAAAAGTAACAACTCAAAAAATATTTTATATTGCTTTGTCTTTTATTGGTGTAGTTATTATTTCAATAAATAGTTTTTCGGATTTTTCTTTTGGTCAGGGAGAACTGTTAGCGTTAATGTCGTGTATCTTTGCTTCATTAAGTATCGTTTTTAGAAAATATCAAACAAAGTTATTGAACAATATTGAAATAACCCAAATCCAATTATTCTTTGCCCTTATTTTTATATTAATTGCTTCATTATTAGTTCAAGAAGGTTTGCCAATTAGCAATTGGAATTGGAGCATTTTTTTAGTTATTTTACTGTCGGGGTTAGCAAATGTTCTAATGATATTTTTTACAAACTATGGTTTTGAACATGTGAAAACGTCGATTGCCAGTAATATTTTGACCCTTGAAATGTTTTTTGCTGTGTTAATAGGATTAGTATTTTACTGGGAAATTCCATCTTTAAAAGAAACTCTTGGTGGAATTTTGATTTTATTTAGCGTAATCCAGATGAATAAGTTAGAATAATAATATGCTTAGAAGACTGGTGATTTTCATGGTAGTTCTGGTAATTGCAATCCCGGTAATATTTTATTCTTTTCAAGCCTATTCCCGGGCGGCTGCGATAAAAGCCAATATTGTTGTTGATATAACAAAAACAACCGGACCGTTTCCTGACCGTTGGAAGGCATTAGCTCAAGGTGGTGAAGAAGCCGGTGTTCGTATGTTGGAAAACGTTATCCCCCAGGTTGCCGGACTTTATCCAAAATACATAAGACTTGATCATATTTATGATTTCTATGAAGTGGTTTCGAGAGATTCTTCAAATAATTTAATCTTTGACTTTTCCAGACTGGACAAAACCGTCTGTGATATTTATAACACCGGGGCTAAGCCGTTTTTTTCCCTTGGCTATATGCCTCCAACGATGTCTGAAGACGGATCTTTGATTGGCAAGCCTAAAAATTGGAACGAATGGACTTTTTTAGTTCAAAAAACCGTTGAACATTACAGTAATAAGGATGCGGTATTACCGTGTGGAGCCCTGGCCGATTTTTGGAAAACCGATATCTATTATGAAGTATGGAACGAACCGGATCTGGAAAGCTTTGGTAAGTGGAGATACACGGGAGGAGATAAAAGTTACAGCGATTTGTATTTTTATTCTGCCAAAGGAGCGGCTCAAGCGCAAAATGTTTTTAAATTTAAGATAGGAGGACCGGTCACGACCGCTTTGTATAAAAACTGGATTCAAAAATTCCTAGATTATATTATTACCAATAATTTAAGGATTGATTTCATCAGTTGGCATCACTACTCTAAAAAGACCGATGATTATACGGACGATGTTATTAATCTCAATAAATGGTTAGGTGAATCGCCAAAATATAACCGGTTCCAAAATTTGCCAAAGGTGATTTCCGAGTGGGGGTATGATTCATACGTCAATGAAATTGCCGATACAGATATTGGGGCGGCACACACGGTTGCCTCATTAAGAAACTTACTTAATGCCGAAGTTGAGTTGGCATTTCTTTTTGAAATAAAAGACGGACTGGCGCCATCTTGGGGGATACTAACTCATGATGGAGCGGAAAAGCCGCGTTATAACGCTTTAAAACTTTTAAATTCATTGGAAGGAAATAGATTAATTATTGATGGCGAAGGAAGTAATGTCAGCGCTCTTGCAAGCATAAAAGAGGAAAAAATTGTCTTAGTTTTGACAAACTATGATGATAGTGGTCGTAACTATGAAGCAGTTCCAGTGGTTTTTAAAAACTTAGATAAAACAAATTATAGACTTACAAAAAAATATTTAGATGGTCGGACTGAAATTTTGCTAAACCTTAAACCAGAAAATAGCGAACTAAGATTTGAAAATGAAAAATCGATTATTATGGAGCCAAATACAATTGTTGCGTTAGAATTAGAGGAAGCTAAATGATTACCTTTTTAAAATAATAGTCGGCAACGGACTTGTCTTAGCGGCTTCTTTAATCTGCATCAAACCTTCCGAAATAATCTGGTTAAGATACATAATTTTTCGGTAAAGAAAAAATTCACCTAAAAATAAAAATAAAAAACTCAAAATAATAATTATGATAATTGTCATCATGTGGCCTTTGATATATCGGTTAATTTTATGTTCCATAGATTGTTAACTGATAATATCTACGATATAACAATTTTGTAATAGTTTCAATAGGGAGCTAAATATTTTTTGTCACGCGAAGTCCCGCTGAGCGGGACGAAGTGTGGACACAATCCATGAATCTTGGAACCAAATACAAGACTATATCAGGAGATTCTACCCACATCTGCAAAACCTGAGCCTATCTTTATCACATGAGAGTATTTGAATCAAATGTTAAAATTAAACAATGATAGACATGCAAGAACCACGACATCAACAAAACAAACCTCATCCTGAAATAAGGGGTCATATTCCTTTAATACAATATGAAAAATGGCATCCTAGAGTTGATGAAAACTTCTGGCAACGTCTAGAAGTTTCAGGACAACCAAGAAATGGAACCTACAAAAACCCTGCAGAATTTGATCGTAAAGAATTTTGGAATGCAGATGCATCTACTCATGTTAGTCATCATGACAGATTACTTCATTGGGATAGCCAATTAGGAAGTGCATTTGTAGTGGAACACTTTCTACGAGAAAATGGTTTAGGTTTGCCAAACCCAAAAATTTTAGAAATCGGCACATGGCCCATGAAAAATCCTATTGTTGCAACGCAATTTGATAATACTTCAATCGCTTTATTATCACAAAATATAGACTTTAGAGTTGTTGGAGTAGATAAAGTTAATATTGAGACAGCATTTCCTTATAAATCATATACTCCCCCTAATTTTGGTGATGGAAAATTTATAAATGGTGATTTCCATGATGCACAAATACAAGAAGCGATATTACATGAATTAGGTGGACAACCAAATCTTATATTAGGAAATATGGTTTTTGAAAAAAGACTTGGAAATTTTGATATAAGACAAAATGCTCAGGGTGAAGGCCCGATTATATCTTAAAGAGGTAACAAGCGGCCCTACAAGACCTGAGATGGCAGAAAAACTAGCTATGGCGGCAAATAAATTTCTTGGACCCAATGGAGTTATAGTAGTGTGTAATAGAGGAGAAGGAAATGAAACACCTGACTTTATAAAAAAAATGCCTTTAATGGTAAAATATATGGACAAAAGTGGGAAAAATATATTTGCTGAAGTAAGGGGTAAATTAAATCAATAATAAAAAAATTATCACAACAATCTTTGTGGAGATGGCGGGAGTTGAACCCGCGTCCGAGAAAACACTCTTAAAAAGGTTTAGCTTAGAATAGATTATTTTTACTCGATCCCGATCGCTTGTGTAATCAAAGCGCTTCGGGAAGCTAGTTATAAGTTGTGGACTTAATGACTAACTAGAAAAGTCATCTCGCCTTATTCCGATTGGTTTATCCCCCATATAGATTGAACCGGACGAAATCTAAAGGGAGAGTTAATTAGTTTAAAACGTAAAGATAGTTTGCGTTTGCAGCAAATTCTCTCGCGGCTTTCAACTGTTCAACTTCTGACAATTCTGTATTATCAGTTAATTTTTTCCGTTTAACGGACAGGTCCGTCTAAGCCATTTGTAAAAGTGCAAATTTCCCGTCGATGCCTTGCATCCCCATTTTTTAACTTTTTATATATTCCTTTGCCTCTCTCATTTCCCTGATCTTTATATCTCTTTGCTTCTCTATCTTTCTTTTTTCAATATCTTTTCTTCCCTTGACCAAGGCGATTTCCAGCTTGATATGAGGCCCTTTATTATAGCAGGAAACGGGGGCTAAAGTCAATCCGCCCGAGGCCATTTTTATCTTTAATTTAAGAAGTTCCTTTTTATGTAAAAGTAATTTTCGTGATCTTTTTGACTCATAGGTATCGTTACTGGCAAATTTATAGGTTGGAATATCGGCATTGATCAGATATAGTTCCGAACCCATAATCCGGACAAAGGCATCATCAATCCGTAATCCCCCAGCCCGAATGGATTTGACCTCGGCTCCTGTAAGTACGATCCCCGCTTCATATTTTTCAATTTCACGGTATTCACGATGAAACTTTCGGTTAATGATTTTCATAAAATCATTATATCATCATTTCTTCTTATCAATCTTTTCAAGGCCGAGAGCCTTGACAACAAAATAAACAACGAAAGCTAGGATCAAAAAGTCAATACAGCTGCTGACAAAATGCCCCCAAAGAATCTTGTTTTGCCCGAATCTAAGATACATCGTCTCTAAACTTCTGGTTTTTGATAGTAGGACTCCTAAAATCGGGTTAACAATATCGGTCACCAGCGAAGCAACAAGCTTAGTGATAGCCCCTCCCACAATAAAAGCCACGGCAAATCCAACTACTCCCCGCTCTCTGATAAAATCAATAAACCCTTTCATTTTAAAGTCGATTATTCGCAATTAATAATGTTTTCTTCATAAAGACGGCATTTTTTTTGTGATATTAGTCGGCTAAGTGATTCATTTTGTTCCTTAAGAGATTTTTTTTCATCGAATAAACTTAAAGGAACATTGATATTAAGACATCGACCTTTGACTATATAACGAGTAACCCCAGTTGGAAAAAGAATTCCTGATTTTACTGTTTCAATAACTTGTTGTGGGGTAAAGCTTGGAAATATAATAATATTATTAAAGTTTGGATACTGTTGGAAAAATTGTTGAGCACTATCTTGAGTAAAAGGATAGGGTAAAACTCCTCGAGCAAGATCCTTCTTGTAAAAAGAAACAATGTAGTTTAAACGTTTAATTTTATCAGAAAAATTACCTTTGGTTGATACAAAAAAAATCTCATTTTTTTTAGTGACAAAAGAAACAAGTCGTCCAAAATCACTTTCCTTTATATAGCGATGCCCGACCTGATCGATCATTCCTTGATTAACTAATAATTTTTTATCTTTTTTAATAAAATTTAATAATTTTTTTAAATCACTTGAAAAAATATGAAGCCAAGATGAAAGCTCTACTTGTTTTTGATCATTATAATCAACAATTTGAGCAGCAATAGTCTTTATTCCTAATTTTTTAAAACAGGTAATCCGGTTCATACCGTCAAGTTGAATATATTTTTTTTCGCCAAGTGAAGCAACAATAATTGGATTACTAAGGACTTTATTTTTTTTAAGATATTCAGTTAATTTAATACTATTTGACGGATCAAATTCTTCATGAACGGAAATATCTTTAATGGCAATAACTTCAAGATTAAACAAATTATTTTTCATATTATTTTTTAGATAAAATTTTTATAATCTCATCAATAACGGTCTTTGTTCCTTTTTTTAAAGCTTCACTGGTAGATGCAGCAATATGGGGGGTTAAAATAACATTAGGCAACTTTCTCCAGGGAGAAGTTGGAGGTAAAGGTTCCTGCCAGAAAACGTCGAGAGCTGCCCCCATAATCTTTTTTTCTTGAAGGACTTTAAATAAGGCTTTTTCATCAACCACTCCACCACGTGAAGTGTTTACAAAAAAAGAGGTCGGTTTCATTAAAGAAAGTAAATCTAGATTGACTAAGTTTTTTGTGTTATTGTTCAACGGCAAATGAACAGAAATAACATCAGAATTTTTGAAAATATATTTAAGGGAGTTAGTTTTTTGTCTGCGGCTGTAATAATCGACCTTGGCTCCGAAAGCAGTAAAGATCTTTGCCACTCTTCTTCCAATATGTCCGTAACCTATTATTCCAACTTTTTTACCTTCAATTTCTTCTCCTTTGAGCTCTTTTTTTATCCAAAGCCCTTGATCCATTGAAGAATAAGCAAGCGGCAATTTACGCAGTAAAGCCAATACCAATCCAAAAACAAGTTCTGTAACAGCTTCGGAATTTGATTCTGGAGAATTAACAACGGTTATTTTCCTTTTTTTCGCTTCAAGAATATCAATATTGTCCAAGCCGCTACCCACTCTGGCAATTACTTTTAAATTATGACCATTGTCAATAACTTCGGCAGTGACTTTGGTTCGGCTGCGGACAACCAGCCCATCATAATCAGAAATGATTTTAATTAATTCTTGGGGAGTAATTTCCGGCTTGTAATCGAAAATGAACTTACTTTTATCTTTGATTTGATCGATGACACTTTTATCAATCTTATCGGAAATTAAGATATTTGACATAATTTAGGTAATATCCTTTAATGATTTTTTAAAAGAATCAATGACTTGGTCAAGGTCAGATTTTTTGACAAAACCCATATGGGCAACTCTAACAATTTTTCCCTTAAGATCTCCCATTCCTCCCGCAATAATAAGCTGGTATTTTTCTTTTAACAATCCCCTCCAAATTTTTTCGTCCACACCGACGGGCGGCCAAATCGAAGTTACAGTCGGAGACGCTTCCTTGTCATCAACGACTAACTTCAAACCCATATTAATTATTTCTTTTCTAAGATAGTCTCGAAGCTCTAGATGTCGTTTAAAAATTTCTTCTCTTCCCTCTTTTTTCATTAAAGACAGGGAAGCTTGAAGACTGTATAAAACTGAAACGGCCGGCGTTGCCGGGGTTTGATTTTTTTGGGAAAATTTTTCGTATAAAGAAAGATCGAAATAATATCTAGGAAAAGTTGATTTTTGATGTCTTCCCCAGGCGTATGGGGAAACGGCGATCATCGCCATGCCGGGACTGGCCATCCATGCTTTTTGAGAGGCAGAAATAAGAACATCAATATCCAGTCTATCCATCGGAAGATCAGCTCCTCCAAGGGCACTGACAGAGTCAACTAAAAGGATTGGTTTATCAGGATGACTTTTTACAATAGGGGCAATTTCAAACAGATTATTCATAACACCGGTTCCTGTTTCGTTATGGGTAATAAAAACACCGGCTAATTTTTCTATTTTGCTCAAAGTTTCTCGAACAATTTCCTTATTAACCCCGGTTCCCTCAGGGAACTTGACCTGATTAACCTTAAGTCCGTATCTTCTGGCTATTTCCGACCAACGGTTGCCAAATTCACCGCAGGTAAAAAAAACAACCGTATCTCCAGGTGAAAAAAAATTAACCACGGCAGTTTCCAGCCCGGCTGTTCCTGAAGCGGTTAATAAATAAATTGGATTTTTTGTTTGAAAAAAATACTGAAGGTTTGTTACTACCTCTTGGTGAATCTTTTCATAGCCTTTACCTCGGTGGCTAATCATTTGTTGGGAAAGCGAAGTCAAAACTTGAGGGGCTAATGGTGTTGGTCCTGGTATCCTAAGGTTCGCCATAGTGCAGAAATAATACATAATTTAGATTAAAATATCAATAATGATTAATAAAGCTTTATTCTTCTTATTTCTTTTATTTCTCCCAACCCAATTCGGTAAGCATTTTTTCTTTGACTTTTCCTATATTTTTGGGATTAGGGTAGATTATCTTGCTCCAACAATCTATTTAATTGATATTTTAATTTTTTTAATTGCTCTTGCGAATTTTGAAATAGTAACTAAATTTTTTAGAAACAAAAAAATTTTATTTTGTCTTTCGCTTTTATTAATTAATATTTTATTTTCAAAACTACCATTAATTTCGGTATATTGGTTCATAAAAATTATTGAACTATTGATTATAGTTTCTTTAAGCAAAAAAATACTGATTACATTAAAGGAAAAAAATATTTTAATTGCGCTATTATCATCGGGTTTGTTTGAATTTTTTCTTTCAATATACCAACTCATTAATAAGCATTCATTTCAGGGAGTTTTCTATTATTTTGGGGAAAGATTATTAACTCTTTCAACACCGGGAGTAGCTAAAGCTTCAGTTCAAGGAATAGAATTTTTGAGATCTTATGGTACTTTTTCTCACCCTAATTCTCTTGCAGGATTTTTTCTGCTCATGTATTTTTTTGTTTTAGTTTACAAAAAATTTAATCATTACTTAATTTTAAAATATTTTTTTCTGTTTGTTTCCTCAACCTTAATTTTTATTTCTTTCTCCAAGGTTGCCATTATCAGTTATCTAATACTAAATACTTTATACTTTATACTAAATACTAAAATAAAGTGTCAGATATGTAAATTCGCACGTTTGGCCACTGTATTTATAATTTCCCTAATCTTTCTCCAGGCAACAACAGATCCTCTGACGATAAATAAAAGAATTGAGTTAATAAAAAATTCAATAACAATCATTATTAATAATCCTATTTTTGGGGTTGGATTAGGGAGCTATTTAATTGAACAGGCAAAATATCCTTCAAAATATCCCTTATTTTTTAATCAGCCGGTCCACAATATTTTTTTTCTTTTCATCAGTGAAACGGGGCTGATAATAGGAGGAATTTTATTATATCTACTTACCAATCTTTTAATAAAACAAAAATTATCAAAGAATCAGTGGCTATTAATTTTTACAATTATTTTTACCGGATTATTTGATCATTATTGGCTGACCTTGTCTCAAAATTTTTTATTAATGGGGCTGATTATGGGAGTGATTCTATCTCGTGGCGTATCTGTTGATTAAGATCGGATAACTGAGTAAGGGATTGATTTAATCCTTGGGGTAAAGTTTTAATCAGCTCTTCAATCAATTCTCTATGTTTTGCATTGCTCTGTTTTAGAGTTTCAACAAAACTTGAAGGAGCCTGGGCACCTTGTTTTTTTGCAGAGATTAATAATCCCGGTATCTTAAGAAAATACTTTTCCCCTTTTACAAAAGTATCAATTGCCAATTGGTTTTTTCCTTTTGAGGCAAGAACTAAAGACATGGAAACACGTTTATCAGAATATAAAAGATATAGTTCGGCTTTCTTCAAATTGTCTCTAGTTAAAAAATCAGTGATTTTATCTCTGACGACTTTAGTTATGTAAAGAGGGTTATCAGGCAAAAGTCCGGGATACGGTAAGTTATAAATAACTTTTTCCTGTGGAGTTTTTACTAAAACATCCGATGCTCCCATGACAAAATAAGAGGCTATGGGGAAGATAATAATAAAAGAAATTAGCAAGACATAACGCCCAAAATTCTTCATAATAATGTTTCAATTATACAGAACTTGGGCGTTAAAAACAATCCGATCACTTAACCATTCTTTTCAAACTTTTTCCAGCGGTAAAACCAGGTGTTTTTGTGGCTGGGATTTGAATCTCGGCTCCAGTTTGAGGATTTCGTCCTTTTCTGGCAGCTCGGCGTCTAACCATAAAGGTACCAAATCCGGTAACAACGATCTTCTCTCCTCTTTTCATTGCATCAGACATGGTGGAAAAAACTGTGTTGACGGAATCTTTGGCGGCTTTAGCGGTTAAACCAGCTTTTTTGGCTACTTGGGCGACTAAATCTGCTTTTGTCATTTTGTATCACCTACTTTCTATTGACTATGAATTTATAAATGAAAATAAATTACAGTAATAGGTTAGTTGTTTTTAGGCTTCCTGTCAATCTATATTAAAAATATCTTATTATAACAATCTATATCATTTGTAGGGCAATGGGACGGGGAGAAGTAAGGTCCGTCCTTATTAAGGACGGACCTTATATAAAAATTAAATCTTAGTAGTCGCCTCGGCTCTTGTTTCTCGGATAACCGTTACTTTGATCTGGCCAGGAAACACTTCAAATTTTTGCTCTAATTCCTCTCTGATTTTTTCGGCAGTCACTAAGGCCTCATCATCAGTGATTTCATCAGGTTTAACAATCACTCGTAGTTCCCGACCTGCTTGTAGTGCATAAGCCTCTTTAACACCTTTTTTAGTTTTGGCAATATCTTCAATGGTTTTAATACGTTTTAGATATTCACCGAAGTCTTCGTGCCGTGCCCCTGGACGTCCACCGGAAACGGCATCAGCAATATATACGACTACAGCCTCAAGGCTAGTAAAGGGAACATCTTCGTGATGACTAGCAACACAATCAATTACTTTTTGCGGAAAGCGGTTTTTTTTCAAAATCTCAACTCCGAGATCAATATGCGATCCCTCTTTTTCTGTAATGACCTTGCCGATATCATGGAAAAGACAACCAAGCTTCACCAAGTTTACGTCAAGTTTCAATTCATGAGCCAGTGCCACTCCAATTCTTGTTTCTTCAAGAGTATGGGCAATCATATTTTGTCCGTAGGAAAAACGATATTTAAATTTACCTAGAAGTTGGGTCAGTTCTGTAGGAAGGTTAAAAACACCAACTTTATGAGCTAATTCCTCACCGGCTTTAAAAATAATTTTATCAACTTCTTCACGGGTTTTTTTAACAATCTCTTCAATTCTTTCCGGTTGGATCCGTCCATCTTTAATTAATCTCTCTAGCGACATTCTTGCCACTTCCCGGCGGATTGCATCAAAAGAAGACAGTCTAATTACCCGTTCTTCTTCAAGGTCAACATCGACACCGGTTGCAATTTCAAAGGCGCGGATATTCCGTCCTTCTTTACCAATAATTCTTCCTTTATAGTCTTCACTTGGCAGGTTGATAACCGACAAAGTAAATTCAGAGACATAATCAATAGCCCCATAACGGATCGCATCAACTAAAATTTGTTTAGCTTTTTCATCAGCGGTTAATTTAACTTCTTCTTCGGCAATTTTTATTTTTTTAGCAACCGTTTCTTTAAGTTTGTCTTCCCAACCATGAAGTAAGAGATCTTTTGCTTGGTCTTTTGTTAATCCGGAAATTTTTTCAAGCTTTTGTAATAACTGATCTTTTTTTGTTTCAAGTTCCTTTTTAATGGATTCAACATTATTTTTTAAATCCTGGACCGATTGCTTTTCCCGATTAACAAGACTGTCTTTTTCTTCAATCTGCTCTTCGCGATGGGCTAATCTTTTCTCAACTTCAATGGCATCAGTAGCAACTTTTCGGGCTTCTTCTTGAGCTTTAAAAGTAATGGTTTGAGCCTCGGTTCTGGCTTTAGCTAACAGCTCATCTCTCTCTTTCTTTAACGAAGTAAATTTCTTGAAAAACTTGATTAACATATTATTAAATGGAGCTTAAGATAGTGAGATTTTATATCAAATATAAAAATCCAAAGATTAAAATGACAAGGAAAAATTCAAAAATGAAGCGATATTTACGTTTTGAAATGTCATTTTGATTTTTAATTTTTGATTTTTAATCTCTCTTAAGCAATTTCTAATACGGATATTTTACTCTTTTTTTTTGAAAACTACAAATTGATTTAATAAAAAGATTAATTTAAATCCCTTTTAAGATAATCGCTTCGGGCTTTTTCTGCTAGATCTAATATTTTTGATTTACTGGCAATATAGTTTCGATAATATTCTCCATGGACGACCTTTTTGATGTTTTGATCATAAATAACTTGAATCTCGATTTGTTTTGGAAGATTGTCATGGGTATTAATTCTCAAGACAAAGACGTGATACCATTTTCCGACCAGTTCCCAGTTATCAATTAATTTTCTTTCCTGGGGTGTTATTAGCCATACCGTTCCCCTAACTCGTTTATTTTGCTTTAATGTAGGCCGAAGTACGTATGATTTAAAGTTATTATCCCACGGCGGAGACAAAATCTTTCTCGCTTCCTCTGGTATTTCATCCCAAGATTGGACACAAAGTTCAAATCCTTCAATTGTTGCTGGATAACCTTTTGGTAGGCGCCCGATAATTGTCTTCATCATTTCCGGGTCACGGTCAGTGCCATACCCGAAAAATTCAATAAGTCGATTGTTGTTAGCGGTCATTTTTTTGTTCTCAAAATTTTAATTTGCTTTCTAATAAGTTCAATTTCCATAATTTTATCTTTATTTTCGTAAAGTTGTTTTTTTCCTTGAGGATTAAGATTGGTTTCGTAGTTTATACTGTCGATATATCCTTTTATAGTTTGGTCATAAAATATTGAAGTAGTAAATGAAGTTATTAAATGTCCATTAAACAATTTAATTGGAACTGAAATAACATTTCGCCAAACACCAACAAATTCCCATTCTTTAATAAAGTTAAATTCTTTTTGATTAAGTTCCCAAATAATTCCACTTATGTAGCCATTTCCTTTTCGAATAGTATATGCTTTGAAGTTGAAGCCATATAGTCCGAAAAGAATTTTTTTTGAAGGTTCAGGAATTTGATCAAGATTCTGATAACCCAAATCAAAACCTTCTAAAATTCCACCATATCCGCCTTTAGGAATAGTGCCAATAATTTCTTTGACAACGTCTTGATTCTTCAATATCCCATACCCAAAGTAATAAACAACATCTTTCATACTAAATTAAATTCTGAATGTATTTCATTAAAAACATTGTCATTCAATAAGGAAGTGTCGTTAGTTACTTTATATGACTTATGAATGGATTTGGGGTTACTTAAAATTTGAATTTTATACGCTTTGCCAGATACGGCCTGTGAGAAAATAGGAAAATATTTTTTTAAATAATCTACCAATATTATTTTAAAATTTTCATAATTTTGTTGATTGATTCCGTGGACTATAATTGTGAGCAAGAATTTACCAATTGTTGTTTGTTGTGTTAAGTATTCTAATTCAATAGGAAAATTTTTGGAATGTAGATATCCTGATATTTCTTCTAATTGTTTATGGGTAATTTTTTCTCCAAAAATACTAAGTTGTGGTTTTTTTTCATCACGTTTTGGGTCAATAAGGTAAAATTTGCCATCTTCATATACCATTTCCGCTATATCTCCCGTTAAATATCTCCATAATATTGTCCCTTTAGTTCTGTTAAGAGGTGTTGTTTCCAATCTTCCTCTTTTGTTAAGAATAGGTTGATTATCATTATCCAAAACAAGACAAAACTGATTTGATGGAATTTCATATTTGGGTATAATATCATCTTTTTTCCACCGATATATTCCTAACATTAAAGTTTCATATGTCCCGTATACTGCAACAAAACGAGAAATTTGTGAGTGATGTTCTCCAAATATCGTAGTAATAATATTGTTCCATTTGTTAAGTTCATCAATATTAATTCTCTCCCCAGAAAGTTCAAAAAAGACTGATTTACCTTTCAAAGAAAGTAATGATTCTGGATTTTCTTGTTTAATTTGGGCAAGCCCTGAGATTAATAGTCGCGCAAGCGAAGGTGTTAAACTAATATATACATTGTCAACTTTTGATTCAATTATATTTTTTATAGCTTCATCGGGCATTGTAAATAATTTTGTTCGAGGATCCTTTCCAAGAATTTCTTTGAGGCTTTCGCGAACAATAGTAACACCCGATCCTTCTTCCTCACTGTCCCTATCAAGTAATAGAAGGCTATTTTTTTCTTTAAATAAAGCAACAAGTTCTGGATCAAGGTCCCTTTTAATGAATGAACAACTTCTTGGATATATAACCTCTTTTTTACTACCGCTTGTACCCGATGTCGTATAGATTACTTCTGCATCATCTGTAATTAAACTATAAAACGAACGAGGATTTTCTACAAATATTTCAGTGGTAATCTCAGGAATATTTAAAAATGATTTTAGATTATCTGGAAAAGCATCTCGCACAAGTTCTTCACCTTTTTCAGTGCTCATAGAGGCTTTAAGAGTAGCCTCAATACCTGATTTTGATTTAACAAAATATTGTTCGAGGTGTTCACTATTTAATGTTCCAAGACCAGTTTCTGCAGTATTAATATTCATATTTTATTAAATAAAAAAAATTATAGCATTTTTTCAATTGTCTTTTTACTTGTGTCATAATTAAACCCTCGTCGTTGTAAGAGGGATAAGGCTTTTTCGAAGCGTTTTTGTTTTGGAAGTGACTTTAGTCGGGGCCAGCGGGAAGATAAAATTTTTTCCGCCAATTGATCTTCATTGATCTCAGTATTAGAAAAATATTCGTCAACTAATTCCCTATCAACCCCAAACCTGTTTAACTCCTGTTTGATTGCATAAATTCCTTTCACTTTTGTTTTTGTCCTTGAGTTGACGAGATAATCAATAAATGCTTTATCGTCTAAGAATTTTAATTCAATCAGATGATCAATGACCTTATCAACTGCCTCATGTGACCAATGGGTTGTTCGGACTTTTTTGTAAAGATAATCCCGGGTTTCTTTAATCGTACGAGGACGGAATTTAAGATAAAAGAAAGCAATATTTAATAAGAGAATCAAATCATCTTCCATTTATTTTTTTATTAGTTGTTTCAATATTTGCTCCCTCACTTTATGATCTTTCATTAATATTTCTTTTACTTCTTCTTTCCCGTGTCCTAAGACTTTATCGTTATATTTGATAAATGAACCGCTTTTGACTAAAAGTCCAGCGGCAATGGCTGCATCAATTATTCCCTCTTCTTTATCAATTCCCGTAGAAATAATTACAACCTCAGCTTCTTTAAAGGGCGGAGCAACTTTATTTTTAATTACCTTAACTCTAATTCGCGATCCGTAAACGACCATATTCTTTTTTAGTGTTTCAATTTTCCGAACGTCCATTCTAACACTGCAGTAAAACTTTAATGCCAATCCCCCTGGAGTTGTTTCCGGGTTACCAAAGAAAACACCAATTTTTTGTCGCAGTTGGTTAGTAAAGACAATCGTTGTCTTGGATTTTGAAACAATTCCTGTTAATTTTCTTAAAGCCTGTGACATTAGGCGGGCTTGTAAACCCATCTGTGATTCTCCCATCTCGCCTTCAATTTCAGCTCTTGGAACTAAGGCGGCTACCGAATCTACAACAATCAAATCAATCCCCCCGGATCTAACCAAGGTCTCCGTAATTTCAAGCGCTTGTTCTCCTGTGTCAGGTTGCGAAACTAAAAGATCTTCAAGTTTTACTCCTAAAATTTTTGCCCAAGCAGGATCGAGAGCATGTTCAGCGTCAATAAATGCGGCCACTCCTCCGGCTTTTTGAGCTTCAGCAATTAAAGATAAACAAACAGTAGTTTTTCCAGCTGCTTCAGGTCCAAAAATTTCAACGATTCGTCCTCTTGGGATTCCTCCGACTCCAAGGGCGGTGTCAAGAGTAGGAATTCCGGTTGAAATAACTTCAACAGGAACAACTGTAGACTGACCTAATCGCATAATTGAACCCCTACCAAATTGTTTTTGAATCGCATCAATAGCGGTAGTTACTGCCTGTCTTTTTTCTGAATCTTGTGATTTCATAAATATATTTATTAAATATTAATTATTAACGAGTTTAGCGGGTTTAACGAGTTTTCAAACACGTTAAATAAATAACTCGCCAAATAAGTTAATAATAAATAATGTTTATATAATGTCAACCGCTTATAACCTACAAAAGATAGATTAAGCTGACAACAATAACTCCCCAGAGGCCAATGGTTACAACCAGTGGGATATCCGTTGTAATTATTTTTTCCGGCCTTTCTCCTTCAGCTTTTTCATATAAAAGCTGTGCATAACGGGCAATTCCATAAACAACCAATGGGATTGAGACCATCAGCCATTTCCTGGCTTCAAAACCCGGAAACGTTAGATTAAAAAAATTAGAAAACTCTGTTTCAGTTTGAGGCAGTTTTTCAAAGTACGTATAGAATGAATACGACATGATCGTCGAAGTAGTTGCCGTATAGGTTAAAAAATCTAAAAAATGCTCATTATACCTATAAAGAGAAATCCTTGTTTCTTTTCCGTGAGCCACTAATTCAGCATGTCGTTTAACCGTTGCCATAAAAAGAGACATGAAGAAAATAGTCAACATCATCCAAACAGGAATATGAAACCCGGTGGCAACTACTCCGGCATAAGCCCTTATGGTGAATGAGAAGGATATTGTGAAAATATCAATTACTGGGTGTTTTTTTAAAAATAATGAATATAAGAAGTGCAATATAATAAATACCAAACTGATAATAAAAAATGAAGTTGAAAAAAATAAAGCTAAAAGTAGAGAAACGATTGTTAACACAAAAACCAGAAAAGTTGCCTCGGGCATAGAGATTTCACCTGAGGCAATCGGTCGATATTTTTTTATTGAATGTTTTTTATCAAAAGGATAATCGATAATATCATTTAGTATGTACGAGGAGGATGACAATAAACAAAAAATAAAAAAAGCTCTTACTGTATTTGCAAATAAATCAATATTAAAAAGTTGACCGGAAAAAATAATAGCCGTAAATATAACAAGATTTTTAATCCATTGATTAACCCGCAAAACCCGAAGATAAATGAAGAATTTATTATTTTTCATCACTATTGAATTATACATGATTTATTAATATCATTAAACTCTATGATTGATGTGAACGATGTTGTATTTAAATCAATAAATCTTTTTTCAGAGCAGATTAAAGATTCGTTTCAAAAATCCTCAGAATTAAACTTACCAAAGGAATATCAGCAGGTAAAAAATATTGTTGCTTGCGGGATGGGAGGGTCAAGATTCCCTCATTATATTATTAAAGAACTTTTTAAAGAGGAGATAGGAATTCCTTATTTGATCAATGATGACTATGTTTTACCTGGTTTTGTAGATGCTAATACTTTAGTAATTTTATCCTCGTATTCGGGAACAACAGAAGAGGTTTTGACAACAGGCCAAAAAGCCTATGAAAAAAAGGCAAAAATAATCGGGATATCAAACGGCGGAGAATTAAAATTTTTTCTCGAGAAAATAAAAGCACCCGGGTATTTTTTCGACCCGGTTTATAATCCGTCAAACCAACCCCGGATAGGATTCGGTTACTTAATTGGCGGAATAATGGGATTATTATCTAATCTAAAAATTTTAAATTTAGAAAAAAATAACATTTTTTCATCTGTTAGCAATTTGGATACTAAAAAAATTGAAGAAGATGCTAAGTTAATGGCGCAGAGAATAATTAATAAATATCCTTATTATATTGTCTCTGAATTTTTAACAGGAATTGGCAATGCAATGGCAAATCAAACAAATGAAACCGCTAAATCAATTTCATCTTTTAGAATTATTCCAGAACTGAATCATCATTTAATGGAAGGGCTAAAGAATCCTAAAGAATTGGCAAAAATTTCCTTATTTATTTTCTTTTTTTCTAAATTATTTTCTCCATCAATTCAAAAAAGATTTTATATCACCAAAGAAGTTGTTGAAAAAAATAATATTGAAACGGCTTGGTACGAATTAAAAGGGCAAAATAAAATTGAACAGGCTTTTGAGCTGATGATTTTTGGCAATTTCCTTACAATGTATTTGTCCGATCTTTATGGAGAAAATCCGGCTGCTGTCCCCTACGTTGATTACTTCAAGAAAAAACTAAAAGAAGTCTAACTTTTATTCAAAACAGTCTTAATGTTTTTTAGTAATAAAGGAAACTTACTAAATTTTTTGTTATAAGAAGCATTAAAGTGACCTGCGTTTTTAATAATATTTATTTTAGCATGTAGCCAATCTGCTATGAATTGGCCTTCAGAAATAGGGATAACATCGTTAGTAGATTGAAAAATTTCCACGTAATTAACTAGCTGCCTTAATCTTTTCCACAAATAGGGTTTTTCTTGAAAAGAATCATATCTTGTATAAATATCCGGTCTCCATTGATCATAATCAACAAACGGGCCAACTAAAAATAAAGAATCGATCTTTACTTTATAAATGGGTAAAGCCTGAAAAGCAAAAGAACATCCACGACTATGAGCGATAATTATCGAATCTTTATTTAAATAGTTTTTATATTCATCGAATTCTTTAAACCATAGATCTAATTTATGTTCTCCTCCTGACTCATTTTTTGGGATTGGGAATCGTGGAACAAAAACACGGTGACCTAATTTTGATAATTCTTTTTTTAACCAAGGAAACCAATTTTCTTCTGGATAACCATAACTACCATGGATAATGAAAATATTTCTCATAAATAATTTCTTTTAATCCAATCAAAAATAATCGTAATAAGCTCTTTTTCATAACCGATATAACTATGAGCGGCACCTTTTATTATTTTTGTTTCAGCACTTTTATTTTTTTGTTTAAATAAATCAGATGCAATTTTATTTGAAGGTTTTATATATATATCATCACTCCCAAAGATAGCCAATAATGGTTCTATGTTTTTTTCTAAAGCGGTCCATTTTTTTGATAACGAATTATGATAAGGAAATAGATTTCCAACACCTTCTTCAATTAGATATCCAGAATAAGCTATGGCGTTCATCGGGCAAACGGCCGATAATTGTTCAGATAATTTATTATTGCCTTTTCCAAACTTAATCATCTCGGAAATCATCTTATTAGTTTCTAAGTATTTTTTGTCTCCAAGAATAGATTGCATTAAACCCGCATCGTTGCATGGTGAAATATGAATTTGACCAATTACTCTTTTATTAGCCTTTTTTGATTTATAATAAAGAATTTTTTGAGTAAGACTGTGTGATTGGAGAATAATCTTTTTTACTCCTCTTTTAACTAAAAAATTTATCCAAGCATCAATATCTAAAAGACAGTCCTCAAATCTTTCTTGCCCACCGCCAATTTGCACCCACTCAATTTTTCCGTCTTTATGTTTTCTAATATCGGTATAACCATCATGCCCCCGATTATTAGCTGTTAAAAAAGAAATTTTTTCTTTAGCTAATTTATTTCCTTCAACCTCAATAAATTCATGGGTATAAAAATCACCGGCAGTTCCATGGGAATGAAAAACTGCAATTTCACTTTTTTGATCGGAGAAAAATCCCTTTAACTCTAGTCCATCAGCGGTAATTACTTTTACTAATTCACCTTTCATAATTCATTAATATTATATCATTCCAGCGACCTGTTTGCCTAATTTGACAGCATAATTTGTTCCCCGGTCGTAAGGATAAGTCATGTCAAGATTAGCAATAAAAAAGTTTTTGTCAGGGGTTTTAAAAGTCGGCATATTTTTTTCAAAATCTTTATCAAAAATTGGTTGAGCAAAAGGCGCTTTGAAAATAAAATAATTTTTTATTACTAATTTATGATTTTCTATTTTTTCCAGATGAGGTTTGACCAATTTTAATATTTCTTCTTTATTCATGTTTAATAATTTACTATCTCTATTCACATACCAACCAATATAACTTATATGATTATTATCATAATTTTTTTTATCGGAAAAATTTGTGTGTTGAGCCAATACCATAAAAGGAATTTTATCAGTACAGATATTAAGCCAATAAGTTGATTGCAAAATCGGTTTTTTGGTTTCTAAAATTAAGGTAATCGCGTGAAGATATTTAAGTTTATTAAATCGTGATAAATATTTTTGAGGAAAAATGTTGGTTGTTAATTTTGCTAAAACTGGTGTTGGAAGGGTGGAAATAACTTTATCGTAAGTTTGATTATTGACAATAAACTTTTCCCCTTTCTTTTTGATTTCCTTAATTTCGTAACCCGTTAACACATTAACCCGCTTGCCCACCGAAGCTTTAGCGGAGGTGGGCAAACTTTTTAACTTATCTTCAAGATAATCAATAAAAGTTTGGAATCCTCCCTCTATATATCCTAAAGCCTTTGTTCTTTTTTTAATTCTTGCCCAAATAAAGACGGCTAAAATAATTCCCGCATATTTACCGAACTTTCCCCGAAAAAGCTGCTCCCATAATCTATTCCAAACATTAATACCCATACTTTTTTTTAAAAAATTCTCTGAAGTAATCTGCTTATACATTGGTAAAAAAGGAGATAATTTGAGAAAAACTATAACAAAGCCAGCCCGTAATTTGTCTATTAATCCTAAAAGCGGAAATCTTAAAAGATCAATTGGAGTGTCAAGCGGGAAATTAGACATTTTATTTTTAACAATAAACAATGAAGCGGTAACCGGTTTCCTAAAATATATTTTCTTAAACCCAATTTCTTTAGCAAAATCTAAAATATCCGAGTCTGAGGCAAAAAGGTGATGGTATGTACGTTCCAAATACCAGTTCCAGTGAACATCTTTAAAACCTGAGGCAAGTCCTCCCAGCACTCTCTCTTTTTCCATAATAGTTACTTCATGACCTTTTTTACCCAAAAAATATGCAGCTGTTAATCCCGCGATTCCTCCGCCTAAGATTGCAATTTTCATTCTAAAATAATAACAGATTTGACATTAATTACTAATGTTTCTATATTAAACATAATGAATACGATCAAGAAAATATTAATTGGTTTTTTTATTCTATTTGTTTTTTCGGCTTTTCCTTTTAAATTGAAAGCCCAAGGAGTTACTCCTACGCCTCAACCTCCAACTTTCTGTTTTATCAGTACAAGATGTAGAGATGTTAAAGATGTTCCATGCAAAACTCAATATCCGGGTCATAGCGCCCGATTAAAAATATCGCCAGGAAAAGGTCCTTTACCAAATAGTAAAGTGTATGTAATTGAATCCATTACTTCAAGTCTGGGAACTTTTTATTCATCAGGATATTCTCAGGTTGATATGGCTTTAGGTTATGCTCCAAAACCCAAAGGTTTTAAATGGGGGTTTAAGGGGATGCGCGAAGAGGATACAATGACTTTGATTAATCAACATACTCATCCTTTGAAAACCAATGCCTTGGGCGAATTAACCACGGATGAAGGAGCGCCCGTTTCAGCTCTGGAATGGACCGATGTAACAGATAAAAAAAATAAAGGGAAGAGAAGGTTTTTTGGTATTAGTATAAGTGAAAACAATCAACCCTTACCAACTGTTTTACCTCAGTCAACTATAAATCCTACAATGCCAAATTCAGGAGGTCAGCAACTAGGTTTGGTACCAGGTAACTCTAACGTTACTACTTTTCCTATATCAGCAGGAGACAATCCACAAGATTGTGTCTCAATTGTTTGGGATCCTGACGGGAGAGTGTTTGATAGTCAAAGTTTAGAGCCTATTCCAAATGCTTTGGTTAATCTTCTTAAAAAAAGAGAAAACAATCTATTTAGTTCCGTGAATGTATATAATCCTGAAGATGTTCCAAACGGATTACTGATAAATCCTTATCCTACGGAAGAAGATGGATACTTTAGTTTTTTTGTTCCAGACGGGACATATAAAATAATTCCACAAATTTCAGGGTATAATTTCCCCGGCTCTTTAAGTCTTAACAAAAATTATGTGAAAATTTATTCTGACATATATCCTTTACTGACAGGAATTGAAATAGTGGAAAAAGGAGGGCCACAGCATAGGGATATTCCAGTCGATCCGGTTGATGGGAAACCTGGACATTATCCAATTAAAATAATGGATTATGGTTATCAGTCGGATAGGATTAGCAGTCTGTTTATTGATGGTAGGGTCAGTCATCCTTTAGCAACGATTAAAGCTTATTCGATTATTCCTGATTCTGCTAATCCCACTGTAAAGAATCGTTATAAACTTTTAAAGACTATTCAAGCAGACAAACTTGGCCGTTTTTCTCTTATTATTAATCAGTCTTCTTTTGATGTCTCTAAAAATGAACTATTTGGAGAAATCGAAGCAACGAAAACTAATTCAGATAACACATTATCTGATATTAATTCTTTACCTGCCATTTTAAAATTAGAACCAATTCCTACTTACATTGAAGGTTACGCTATTAATAATGAACAGATATTATCTGGAGCAAAAGTTGAAATAGTAAATGATTATGCCACGAACTCTTACTATCAAACGACCTCTGATATTAATGGTTATTTTAAAATTCCATCAGAATATATATCTTTTATACCGTACAAATTACGATATTCTTTGGATAATCTAGTAATAAATATACCAACCTCAAAATTTATTATAGAAAATAGCGATTACATAAAAGCCAATAAAACTAGATTGTTTTATCCTCAATATAACAATCCTCAGCTAAATATAAATATCAAAAACTCACTACCCGTAAACGACAATAAATTAACTAATAATAGCGGTGTCAAAAAAGTTTTCAAAAATTCTACCTTAATAATGATCTTGCTCAGTGTTATTTTACTCATGGCGGTGGGAGCAATAGGAGTTTACTTAATAAAGAATAATCGGAACACAACGGGTAAATAATTCCCGCATATTTAACGTAGATTATCCGCAGGAATTATTTTTTTGAAAACTTTTGAGATTCGATTAAAATAGTTTCAATAAATATAGTTGAAGGAATAGCTAACAAAACTCCAACGATCCCGGCTAATTTTCCACCGATAACCATAGCAATTAGTGTAACGATTGGATGTAGTCCGGTTGCCTTTTTCATAATAAGTGGAACGATGATATTGTTTTCCAGTTGTTGGACAACAAGATAGAGAAGAGCGCAATACAAACCTAGTATAGGTAAATTAGAAAAACCGATTAATATAGCTGGGACTGATGAAATAATTGGCCCAAGATTAGGAACAATTTCAAGTAATCCTGCTAATACCGATAGGGCTAAAACGTATTTTACACCAATAATACTAAGCCCGACGTATGTCATAATTCCGACGACCATCATTAAAATAATTTCCCCCCAAAACCAGGAGCTCATTCTTTTTTGAGCTCGGTCGGCAATCAGACTAATACGATTGAGTTCAATATCATCAAAAAAATTGCCTAATAATTTGGAGAATATATTTCTTTCCAAGATAAAATAAAAACCAATGAATAAGGTTGAAGTGACAAAAATAACATTAGAAAAAGTTGACTTAATTAAATTAATTGTTTCATTAGCTAAGCTAGGTATATTATTAGAAAGAAAATTTAAATCTGAATTAGCAAAAAAAGTCGGTGAGATTTTGTTTACGATATGGGGAAGATTTTTAAATAAGATAGCAATCTCGCCGACCAATGGGGGAATGATTAAAGCAAATAAATAAAAAATAACAAAAACGAAAATAAAATAAACGATAAAAGAACTAATCGACCGAGGTATTCTTTTCTTTTCCAAATAGTCGACCGGTTGACGTAAAGCCCCAGCGATAATAAAGGCAATAAAAAGGGAGAAGATAAGATCTTTTATTAACCAAATAATTCCTAAAAAGATAATAAATCCTATTGTAAAAATAATCGTTTTTGAAGAAATCTCAATTTTGTGGGGTTGCATAAGAACAATTATAACGAAATTATTTAAAATTTGTACTCCAATTTTTATTGGATTATCCTTTTGCTAAAGCCAAAGCATAAACTTTTTTTACCCCGGCTATTTTTAAAATTCTGGCAGCTTCTTTAATGGTTGACCCAGATGTGATAACGTCATCAATTAATAATATACTCTCAGGAACAAATCTTGTACATGAAAATACACCTCTTACATTAAGACATCTTATCTGTTTATTTTTTGTTTGTGCTTGGGACAATCTTTCCTCTTTCCGAACTAACAAATCAATGGTGGGAAAATGCAGAAGATTTTGAAAAAAAGAACTGATAATTTTTGCCTGATTAAAGCCCCGTTCGTTATATCTTAATTTAGATAATGGAATTGGCTGGATAAAAGTGTCTTGAGACAGCTTCTTATAGAAGCCTAGCTTTGAAATTACCTGAGGTTCAATGACTTTATAAAATTCCTGCCAGATATCAGTAGCCAAACGATATTTGATATTTTTAATAATCTTCTTTAACAACGGATTGTAATGATATATGGTCATCAATCCATCAATACCATGAGTTTTTGAACAATAAGGGTGAGTTAGACCGAAAAGAGAAGCTTTATTACAATAAAGACAAATATCGTTTTTAGTTGGTTTTAATCCTTTAAAACAAGACGGACAAAGATAAACTCCTATGTACCCACAACCAAGGCAAAATTTTGGGAAAAGCAGGTCGATAAGGAACATACTTATATTGTTATTATATTAACTAAATTGCCGTATTTTGTTCACAAAATTTAAAGTATATCTTTTATTTTAAAATAAAAAAATATTTTGAGGCTAAATGTTTTTGAGGAAAAAAATGATATGGTTTTGATATATTACGACCTCTTGAAAACTGCCAGGTAGTGTTTTAAATTTAATATCGCACTATATGTTTTGTATTTTTTGTCACAATCAGGATACCGAGGTCATTGAAACAAGGGTCTCTGAAGATGGCACAGCTATAAGAAGAAGAAGATCATGCCCAAAATGCGATAAGCGGTTTACGACCTATGAGCGACTTGAGGAATTACCAATAATAGTAATTAAAAGAGACGGAACAAGAGAAAGGTTTGATCGGGAAAAGTTAAGAAGCGGTCTTTTCAAATCATGCGAAAAAACAACCGTTACAGCTGAAAAAATTGATATCATAATCAACGAAGTAGAAAGAGAATTAAAGGAAAAGGATGCAACAGAAATAGAAAGCAAGATAATTGGTAATTCAGCAGCCAAAAGACTAAAAAAAATTGATAAAGTGGCTTATATTAGATTTTCCTCGGTCTTTAGAAGATTTGTTGATCTTGATGACTTTGAGGAAGAGTTAAAAAAAATTAATCCGTCAGCAGGCGCAAAATAAAAAAATATGAAATTGAAAGGAATTTCAGAAAAGGTGTTTTTGGATCGTTATTCATTAAAAAGCAAAGAAGGTAAATCAATTGAAAAACGCCCGGAAGACATGTGGGCTCGAATAGCAAAAGCTGTTTCATTAGTGGAAAAAAAATCAAAACAAAAAAAATGGGAGAAAGATTTCTATTCAGTATTGAAGGATTTTAAATATGTTCCCGGGGGCAGAATTTTGTCAGGAGCCGGAACAGGTTATGATGTTTCTTTTTACAATTGCTTTGTTATTCCTTCTCCAAAAGATTCAAGAGGCGGGATCCTTGAAACATTGGGAAATATGGTTGAAATTATGGCCCGCGGAGGCGGGGTTGGGATTAATCTTTCATCTCTTCGTCCTCGAGGGGCAAGGGTTAAAAAAGTCAACGGATTTTCTTCCGGTCCAATAAATTGGGCGTCCCTTTTTTCAGTTGCAACAAGAGACATCATTCAACAAGGGGGCACTCGTCGTGGGGCCTTAATGCTTATGCTCTGGGACTGGCACCCAGATATTGAGGAATTTATAACAGTTAAACAGGATTTATCAAAAATTAATGGGGCTAACCTTTCTCTTAATATTTCTGATACTTTTATGGAGGCAGTTGAAAAAGATGCTGATTGGCCGTTAGTTTTTCCTGATATTAAAGATCCCGAATATGACCAAAAATGGACAGGTGACCTAGATGCCTGGAAGAAAATGGGTAAAAAAATTATTGTTCATAAAATTGTTAAAGCAAGAAAACTCTGGGATTTAGTTGCTACGGCAGCCTGGAAATCAGCTGAGCCGGGAGTAGTTTTTATGGAGAGATATAATAAGCTTTATAACAACTACTATTGGAATAAAATTATCTGCGTTAATCCATGTGGAGAAGAAGGATTACCGGCATGGGGTGTTTGTAATTTAGGATCAATAAATTTATCAGCGCTGGTTAAGGGAAAAGATATTGATGAAAAAGGTAAATTTGATTTTAATGCCTTAAAGGGTATCATCAGAAGTGCGGTTCGTTTCCAGGATAATGTGGTAGATATGGATCCGTATGTATTTGAAGGAATTAGAAAAACACAACTTGAAGGAGAAAGAAGGATAGGTTTGGGAACAATGGGATTAGGTGACACTTTGATCAAACTACATTTAAGATACGGATCAGATGAATCTCTTGAGTTTATTGATAAGGTTTATAAGTTTATTATGGAGGAAGCTTATAAAGCTTCATCTGAATTTGCCAAGGAAAAAGGCAGTTTTGCCAAATATAATAGTAAGTTATATCTCGAAGGTAAATTTGTCAGTCAATTAAATGATGATGTTAAAAAATCGATAAAGAAAAACGGAATAAGAAACTCGCTTCTTCTTATGCAAGCTCCAACCGGGTCAACCTCCTTAATGGCAGGGACAACCAGTGGAATTGAGCCGGTTTACGAATTTGAATTTGCCAGACATGACAGATTAGGAGATCATATTATCCGTCATGATCTTTACGATGCTTGGTACAAAAAACATGAAAAAGAAGTAAAAGAGGGAAAATTAAAGAAACCCGAATGGTTTGTTTCTGCTAATGAACTGACCCCGGAAGATCATGTAAAAGTTCAAGGCGCAATTCAAAAATATGTAGACGCTTCAATTTCAAAAACTGTTAATGCTCCAAATTCACATACAGTTGACGATGTTAAAAGACTTTATAATTTGGCCTATAAATTAGGATGTAAAGGAATTGCCTACATGAGAGATGGTTCACGGCCTGGTGTTCTAGAGCGGAAACCGGAAGCGGAATCAGCTAAAAAAACCGAAGAAAAAGAACTTATATGTCCAACATATACAATCAAACCGCGACCGATGGTCGTTCATGGATCGACCTACAGGATTCAAACACCGGTTGGAATAGCCTTTATTACTTTAAATACTAATGGCGGTAATCCTCCTGAGCCTTTGGAAATGTTTATAACAGTTGGCAAGGCTGGGACGGATATTTATGCCATGGCTGAAGGACTGGGAAGAATGATTTCGGTAGCTTTAAGATTCTCATCCCATTTATCAGTTGAACAGAGAGTCCAGGAAATAGTCAGCCAGTTATCAGGAATTGGCGGGGCCAGAAGTATGGGATTTGGAAAAGACAGAATTAGAAGTCTTCCCGATGCTGTTGCTAAGGTATTATCAATGCATTATGGATTTAATGGGGAAGCAAAATCTAATGGGGTAAGCAATCACCAGGAGATAAAAGAAGAAACACCTAAATTAGTTACTGCCACCACTCAACCATCATTAATTCAACCATTAGTGGCGGTGCCAAAGTCGACTTCTTTTGATATCTGTTCCAGTTGTGGAGAGGCGACCCTTGTCCATGAAGAAGGCTGTAAGAAGTGCTATGGATGCGGATACAGCGAATGCTAATATGCCAATTTATACTCGAGCAGGCGATTCGGGAACAACAGGTTTGTTTGGTGGGAAAAGAATTTCTAAAGCTGATTGCCAGATAGAAACTTACGGTTCAATTGATGAATTGACTTCTTATATTGGATTGGTTGGAGTTAAATTAAAAAATAAAAATGATAAGGAGCTTCTGATTCAAATTCAAAAAGATCTATATCAAATGATGAGTTTTTTATCCGGGGCGAAAATTAATCTATCGGAACTGGAAAAAAAAGTTTTGGAATTCGAAAAAAAAATTGATTTAATAGAAGAAAAATTACCAAAGTTAAATAAATTTATTCTACCTGGCGGTAATGAAATTTCCGCTTTATTTCAAATTTTAAGGGTTATTTGCCGAAAAGCGGAACGGAGAAATATCGATTATTTTAACTCAAAACAGATTACGGATAGCGAATTACGGATTATCAAATATCTTAATAGACTTTCAGACCTTTTTTTTACTCTCGCTAGAAAGTATGGAAAAGATAACGAAGTTGTTTTATAATCACTACACAAATGAAAAAAACTGACATAAAATCTAAAG
Source organism: uncultured Gammaproteobacteria bacterium (assembly GCA_964564535.1). Lineage (GTDB taxonomy): Bacteria > Patescibacteriota > Microgenomatia > UBA1406 > GWC2-37-13 > GWC2-37-13. The sequence continues at coordinate 1,167 of CAZMBH010000001.1, read as the reverse complement.
TTTCAATTTTTGTAATTATTCTGTTGGCAGTTGTGGCCCGTCTGATTCCTCATGCTCCAAACTTTGCTCCAATTGGGGGGTTGGCTCTTTTTTCCGGAACTAATTTTAAAAATAAAATTGCTTTATTAATTCCGTTGTCTGCAATGTTTATCTCCGATATATTTTTAGGATTTCATAAAACTGTTCCGTATGTTTATACAAGTTTTATTATTATTGCCTTAATTGGGGGCTTAATAAAAAATAATAAATGGCAGTCTTTATTAAAGGCGAGCTTAATCTCTTCTGTTTTATTTTTTTTGATAACTAACTTTGGGGTTTGGGCAACCGGAACAATGTATCAAAAAAATTTAAGCGGGTTGATCCAATGTTATGGATTCGGACTTCCGTTTTTCCGAAACACCTTGCTCTCCGATCTATTTTATACCTTCTCATTTTTCTACGGATATAGATTTTTGTCAAATTTCGTAATTAAAAAACTACTTGTTGGATTAAATAACCATTCCTAATTTAGGTAAGGATCTATCATCGTTCTTATCCCGTTTCCATACCCCAAATCTGCATTTTTGTAGGTTATAAGCGATTGACAAAAATACTACATTTAATTATTTAATTGTAGTATGACAAGAATATCAAGGTTTAGAGTAGACGATGATGTCTTGGAAAAAATATTTTCTTTATTTTTTGAAGTTATTGGCAAAGATAAAAACGAAGAAGAATTTCAAAACATTATTCATGATTTATTATCACCGGCAGAAAGAATAATGATTGCAAAAAGAGTAGCAATTTTTTATATGCTAATGAAAAAACTCGATTATTATAATATTGCCAAATCTTTAAAAGTCTCGCCATCAACGATCGCTAAATTTAATTTAGTTAAGGAAAATAGTCGGGGAATTGTAAGTGCTCTTAAGAGTACTGTCAGAAATGAAAAAATAATTAATTTTTTTGAAGAGTTAATTTTAGAATTGAGGCGACCAGGAAAATACGGAATCAATTGGAAAAATGCCTGGGAAGAAAAAATAGCTCATGAACAAAAAAAAGAGAAAGGAATATAATCACTACATTTAATTAATTAATTGTAGTGAGTTTAAATTAACAATAATATAACGTGATATAATCAACCATATCCACCGCCTTTGGCGGTGAGCGCTCTTAAGAAGGTTTACC